>JBCBDH010000089.1:0-13555 GCA_038529855.1 Bacteroidota bacterium
GTTTTTTCACCCTGTTCTAAAATGGGGTGAAAAAACCTTGATCTTTACCCAATACCAGGAGATGGGGCGTTTACTAGTCGATATCCTCAAAAAAGAACTCAATATAGAAGCGCCTTTTCTTCACGGTGGCTTGAGTCGAAAAAAGCGTGATGCTATGGTAGAGGATTTTCAAAAAAATCGAAGTACACGTATCCTATTGCTTTCTCTAAAAGCAGGAGGTACGGGGCTTAATTTAACGGCAGCCAATAATGTGGTTCATTATGACCTCTGGTGGAATCCAGCGGTTGAAGCGCAAGCGACTGATCGAGCCTATCGCATTGGGCAGACTAAAAATGTATTGGTTCATCGCTTTATCACCAGCAATACCTTTGAGGAAAAAATTGATCAATTGCTACAAAACAAAAGAGAATTGGCCGACCTGACTGTCGCCTCTGGCGAAAAGTGGATCGGTGAATTATCCAATAAAGAACTAGCGCAATTAGTTGCCTTGGAGGCCTAGCCCTTATCTCAATTTTTTCACCACCTTCTCAAAAAAGGAAAGCATACCCTCTGCCATCCAATTGAATTGTGGGTTGGCGATGGGAGGGTAAGTAAGTTTGTGTTGATGACCAGTTTGTAGTTTGATGTCTTTGGCTAAGGGCAGACAGCCGTGTTCTATTTTTTGGGTCAGTAGCAAGGTAGCTCCCACTTCTACGTGATCGCTCATCAATTGGGTAAGCCCTTCGAGCTTAGCTGTTTTATCGTGAACGGAGTGAGCGGCAAAGACAGGGACTTTGATTTTCTTATGCCCTTTTCCTTTGCGAAGCCGATCGTGATTATCCCTGACAATCTGCCCAACTTCCATTCCACCAGCCGTCGACATTACTGGATATTTATAAGGATCTTTTCCTTCGCCTGGCAGATCGCCCTCCATCAGTTTAGCAATAGATTGTAAAAAACCAGAACCGCTGGCCAACTCATTCAAATCCCCAATATCAATGGCTGCTGCAAAAAGAAACAAACCACCATTGATCTGCTTTTTCCGATCTCGCAAAATCTTATCCAAACCCAATGCCCCTCCTGTAGAAAATCCACCAATAGAAATACGGCTTCCCATCAAGGCAGCAGTTTCTACGGCATGATCAATTGTTTTGCGCCACTGTTTATCCAGGGTTTTATCTTCCATTCTACTCCCCAGATTTTTATAGCCATGTGCAGGTAACAAGGGCATAATTACATTCAATCCCGCCTGATGAAAACGAAGGCCAAGCGCTTGAAGATAAAAAGGGGAGTCCGTATAACCATGCGTCAGGATGATGATATCCTTAGTCTTTTTACCATGATGAAAGATACGTGGGCCATTATTTTTTTTGAGCAGGGGGTGTTGCAATAAAAGATTCTGTGGGGCCTTTGCTATTGGCAAGCGCTTTTCCTGAATGCCTTCGCCAAGTCTCTTTTGATAATGACTTTTAAAGTGGTCAAGTGCTTTTTGGATGTTTGGGCTCATGATTAGTGGTTTGGTGATTGTATAGGGGAAGATAATATTTTTTAGGCAGACTGCGCTATGCTCAATATCTTGTCGATATGCTGATCAAGTGTCAAATACCTATCCTCAGCAAAAGAAGGATGGATTTCAAATTTCTTTTTATCTAAAGCATCAATCTCAGCGATCCAATCTTTGATAGAAAAGGAAGAAACCACCACCGCCTCTTTATCGGAAACCACCTCCTTGGCCCCTACATTTTTAGAGATAATCACTGGGGTGCCACATTGAATAGATTCCACGACGACTTGACCAAAAGGTTCATAAAGGGCTGGATGAATTGTGTAATCAACAGCGGTATAAATAAGTTCAGGTTTTTTTACATAGCCCAGATATCTAGTATTATTGGGTAGCCTCCGTTTGGGGGGTGTTCCTGCAATTAATAATTCAATTGGTCGATTTTCCAACTGGCTAAATAGTTGTAGCAAAAAGCTGAGGTTTTTCATTTTATGTCCAGTAGAAACAAAAAGAAAAGCAGTGGATTGAGGACTTATTTCAAACTGCGCTCTGAGAGCAGCTCTATTCTTTCGCAAGCTTTGATTGAATTGAGTCGTATTAATGGGTGGATAAAGTATTTTTATTTTATCCTTTGGGGTTTGATAGTATTGGATATTAAAGTCTTTGATAAAACCAGAACAAGCAAGAATGGTATCAGATACCGCAAATGCTTGTTGATCTAAAAAAATATTAAGGAGGTCTTTAGGGAATTTTCTTTTCTTTCCCAAACACTCCATATAGCCCATGTGATTGCCACCATCTAAGACCATAGATTGACTAAAGGTTCTTCCCAAAGAAAGCGTAAAATCAAAGGAGTAGGCACGCATTATTTTTTTGAGTCGCTTGGCAAAATACCATTGTCGAAACATTTTAGGCATGATTCCAAGACGGACTTGGATAAATTCTACGCCATCTGGTAAATCTAAATTAGAGGCTCTTTTGCTGGCAAAAACTTTAACTTCATACCCCCTTTTATGAAAACAGTTGATATAGTTAATGAGGCGTCTTTCAAGACCTCCTTTTTGTACTAACCTGTAGTGAATAAGTGCAATTTTCATAAATAGGTTATTCTAGTATTTAGTACACTTTTCACTTTAATTCTAAGACCAAAGCCCCCAAGGCTGGGACTCCTACTGTTTCCTTCAAATCCATCTCCTTCTCTGTCAATACCTCCTTCCCTTTTGTCACGCCTTCCAACATCTCTCCAAAACGCCCCAAATTCAAATCATAGGCTTCCCGATTTTTATTCAAGATCACCATCACCTTCTCTCGCTCCGTATATCGAAAATAGACATAGACCCCATCCTTGGGATCATAATGCATTAATTTTCCCCAATGAATCGCCTCCGCTCCCTTCCGCCAGTTCATCAAGCGCTTGGTAAAGGCCAGGTGTTGCTGCTGGCTCGGGCTCAGGCCCTTCCCCATAAAGACATTCACCTCATCGCCCGCCCAACCGCCTGGGAAGTCACTCCTGATCAAACCATCGTCGCGTTCGCTCGGACTGCTCATGGCGATCTCAGTGCCGTAGTAAAGCTGGGGGATACCTCTGGTGGTAAGCATATAGACAAGCCCCATTTGGTAGAGACTGTCGTTTTCGCCGACTTGGGCATAGAAGCGGGGCATATCGTGATTGTCGGGAAAGACGACGAGATTATCAGGGTCGGGGTAGAGAAAGTCTTTGGCCAGGGTGGTGTAGAGTTTGATCCAGCCGCTGTTCCAGCTTTCTTCCGTAGTGAGGGCTTCGGCGAGGGCCATTTGGAGGGGGAAATCCATGAGGCTGGGAAGTTCTGAGGTGTAGCCGTCAGGATTGTTTTTGCCGCGCTGCCAAAAGGCGATGATGCTGGGTTGGTCCGACCATTCTTCGCCGACGATGTTGAGCTGGGGGTATTCTTTCATGAGGCGTTCCGTCCATTCGCTCATGTATTGGATATCAGGGTAGGGGTAGGTGTCCATGCGGATACCTCTCAGACCAGCGTACTCGACCCACCAGATGCTATTTTGGGTGAGGTATTCGGCCATTAGGGGATGGCGCTGGTTGAGGTCGGGCATGGTAGGGACAAACCAGCCATCAAAGAAAACGGCGCGATCGGAGGGAGCGGCGTGAGGGTCTTGGGTAAGGCTTTTGCGGTGATTGGTAAAGGTGGGGGTCGACCATTGGTTGATCCAGTCTTTGCTAGGGAGGTCTTTCATCCACCAGTGTTCCAGGCCACAGTGGTTGACGATCATATCCATGATCATACCAATGCCTTTTTTTTGAGCTTCCTGACTGAGTTGGCGATAGGATTCGTTGCTGCCAAAGCGAGGATCGACCTGGTAAAAATCTGTGATGGCATAGCCGTGGTAGGAATATTGGGGCATATTGTTTTCCAAAACAGGATTGAGCCAGATGGCTGTATAACCCATATCTGCTAAATAATCCAGACTTTTCTGGATACCTGCGATATCCCCACCGTGGCGGCCTCCCTTAAAACTTCGGTTGGCCTTTTCCAACATTCCTGGCAGATCGTCATTACTGGGATCACCATTGACAAAGCGGTCAGGTGTAATTAGGCAGAGGACATCAGAATTATCAAAGCCCTGCCGATTGGCAGCATTCGGTTCGCGATTGAGTAGGGGATAGCTATGGCGGATTTTTTCTAGGTCTCCATCCCTAAACACGATTTCCACATTTCCCGCTTTGGCCTTTTGGATATCGAGGTCAATAAATAAATAATTATCATTATCCACTCGAATCACTTGGTCAATTTGGACGCCAGGATAGTCGATGCTGGGTTTGAGTTGACCAATATTTTCTCCATAAACCAGCAATTGCAATTTGGGATGTTGCATACCTACCCACCAATTGGGCGGTTCTACACGCTTGATATTTTGGGCCGTCAAAAAAGAAAAGACCAAACAAAAGCAAGGAATGGCAAGTAGCAAACGATGGGAGCTTTTCATGGATATACAGTTTTCCTAAAGATAGGATTATGCCTTTACTTTCCCAATTGCTAATAAAGGGGAATTGAGCAGGAGCACTTGACCTTGGGTCGGCTTTTATCTCATCTCAAGAAAATAGAGGCCCCTACATCCGTCAGGCCCCATTTACTCGTAAATGATATAAGAGGGATAAGTGGTTGAACGTGTTTTTTAGCGCTAACTATCGCCTAATCTAAAAGACATAAATATCCCTTGATTGTTTTTGAACATGACCCGAAGTGCTGTCTCTCTGACAGCACTTTTTGTATAAAGAATCCTGGTCCACCTACCTAGGGATAGCTCCTTTTTCAATATCTTTGATTGAATTAACATACGATTATGACTAAGAAAATAAATAGCGAATTGCCCCAGGGTTTAATGAGGGGGGAAGATGGTAAAGTACGCTGTTGGTGGTATGGTGGTCACGAAGACTATCGTCTGTATCACGATGAGGAATGGGGCCATCCAGTGGGGGACGATATCCGTCTTTTTGAGAAAATTTGTTTGGAGGGTTTTCAATCAGGGCTGAGTTGGCTAACGATTTTGCGCAAACGCGATAATTTTCGAAAGGCATTTCAAGCATTTGATTTTGAAAAAGTCGCTCGATTTAGCGAGAAAAAGGTAGAAGTACTATTACAAGATGCAGGAATTATCCGCCATCGCCGCAAGATTGAATCGACGATCAATAATGCTAAACAAGCCTGTGAATTGGTAGATGAAGTGGGCTCCCTTGCTGCTTACTTCTGGCGATTTGAACCCGAGCCCGCCGCTCGCCCCGCTCGCTTTGACTATGAGACCCTCAGCCAAATAAGCAAAACCCCAGAATCAACAGCGCTTAGCAAAGACCTAAAAAAGCGCGGTTGGTCCTTTGTTGGCCCCACCACGGCCTATGCCTTCATGCAGTCCGTAGGAATCGTGAATGATCATTTGGAGGGTTGTCATTATCGGGATGTTGTCGAAAAGAAAAGAGCGGCATTCCAACGTCCCCAATAAAGCTACTCGATTCGGATTTCTGTGATTTTGTCCGCTTCAATAGAAAGGTAAAAGCGATAAACACCTGCCGTCGTGCGATGATTACCGATGAGGTAGCGGCTTTTGCCCGAACCACTCTTCCCCTGATGCAGCACGCGAAAACCTTCTGAAGGGTGGGCCTCAAAAAACTGCTGTAGGGCATCGCGGGCCTCATCAGCGCTGTATAGCTCATCTTCGTCCATCAAGGTAAAAGCGACTTCTTCATCAAAAAAGGCAGATAGGCGTTGGGCATCGGCAGTCTGTAGGCTGGCTACTACCTCATCTGCTTGTTTGCCATCGATATTGCTGGGAATCTGGCCGATATTGCCCTGGGTGTTGGGCACATCAATACTATTGGCCATTCGGTTGGACCAGAGAAAATAGGCACCGATGGCCACGGCGACGAGTAGGAGCAGACGGATGATATTTTTATTCATAATTATTCTTTTTTGCCTTTACGGCTCCAGCACATACTGCCCTGGAGTCTTTCATTTTCCAATCAATTTAAGGAATCTGCCGCATAAATCAATATTTAAGCGGCATGAGAAGGATCAACATTTCTTTTGATTTTGATCATTTCTTTAGCTGCCTACATTCGCTTTTTTTGTAGTACACGCGCAAGGAAGCGGTATAAGATTCTAAACCACCTTACGCTAAGTGTAACGACCAATCATTAAACGCGATCATCTTTTGATAACGTTTATTTCTGCTAACCTGAAAACAGATCGTAGTCAAAGGACTGTTTTCACAATACTTCAATCAATGAATGTTCTAGCACCTGTATCCAGTATCATGACCGAAATGCTCTATACCGTTAATCCAAAAGATAAATTGCGAGCTGTAAAAGCGATTTTTGATCAACATAAGATTCATCACCTGCCCGTTGTTCGCTACAAAAAGATCGTTGGGATCATTAGCAAAATTGATCTCTTGTCCTTTATGAAAGGAGCAGGTGAAGAAGAGAACAGTCTCCGATTGGATCATTATTGTGCAGAAGACATTATGACAAAAGGCTTGGCCAAACTAGAGCCAGATGATCGAATCAATGTTGCCCTGGAAGTATTCAAGAAAAATCTTTTTCACGCCCTTCCTGTCGTTGAAAATGAAGAGTTAGTAGGGATCGTCACTACTTATGACATCATTGCCGAGCTGGCTAATGAATAGCTTGAACAAAGGCAGAAATGGCTTGTACCCGCGTCTTTATCAGGGAGAAGACTAGCCTATTTGCAAAGGCCACATTTTGTCTTTACCTTGTGAGAGGCTGCTTATGGATGCTGAATTAAGAAATGTATACGATCGTCTGAAGAGTGCCGCGGTCGCCTTTATGATTGTCCTGATTGCCGGTACAGTGGGCTATCGCCTAATTGTCCGTGATTCCTCTTGGTGGGACTGTATGTACATGACTTTTATTACCGTGACCACCATCGGTTTTGAAGAGGTGATCGAATTGGATGATTACCCTCTTGGACGGATGTTTACTATCTTTATTGCCTTTTCAGGGATTGGTGTTTTTACTTATGCCTTTTCCAATGTAGCCGCACTTTTTATTGAAAATGATCTGAGCGATGCTTTGAAAAAGGCTCGGGCAAAAAGGGCTGTAGATAAAATGAGTGGACATTATATCATCTGTGGAGGGAGCCGCGTAGGGCGCAATATTGCCCTGGAACTAGAGCGTACCCAACGCACCTTCGTCTTGGCGGACAGCGATCCTAAAGCTTTGGAAGAGCTCGCCCCCCTCTTCAAATATGGTAAAATTCTGGTCGGCGATTGTACGGAGGAAGATTTTTTGCTGGAACTGGGCCTACAACGCGCCAAGGGGGTCTTTGTCACCACCCGAAATGACAATATCAACCTGGTGATTATCGTCACTATTCGCCAGCTCAATAAAAATATTCGAACCATTTGTCACTGCAAAGAAGTAGAAAGCGAAAGTAAGTTAAGAGCAGTGGGGGCCAATCGCATTGTCTTGCCTAGTATTATCGGGGGAATGCGAATGGCTTCAGAGATGGTGCGCCCTACCGTTACCACTTTCCTGGATGAAATGCTCCGCGATGAGAAAAACCTACGCATCGAGGAGGTCACCCTAGCCAGTAGAATGGCCGGACAATCAGTATCGAAATTATGTATTGATGATTATGATCATACCCTATTGCTCGCCCTAAGAGAAGGGACCCACTGGGAATACAACCCACCTGCCAATTATCGGATCAAGCCCAATAGCCAGATGATCCTCATGACCAATCCTGAAGATTTGCAGGCACTCAGAAAACGCTTTTGCGAAGAGGATGCTTAGCGGATCTGCTGTTTGGTTATTTCAATTTGATAGTCGATTCCATGATGATCAACGCCAAGGGCTTTGGCTTGCTCTAAAAATTGTAGCGCCTTTGTATAATCTCCTAATTCCTGATAATACAAACCCATATACATGTGACTCATAGGGTGTTGCTCGTCGAGTTGAAGTGCGGTTTCCAGATCGGCTAAAGCAGCTTCTTTATGACGACTTTTGAGAAGGGAAAGGGCGCGATTGCTGTAAACTACAGGCAAATGTCCCCCATAGTGAATTGCCCGATCGAAATCGATCAAGGCTTTTTGATGATCGCCTTGTTGTTGGTACAAGTAGCCCCGTTTGTTGAGCACTAGGGTATCGGTGAATTGTAGGTAAAGGGCTTGTCCAAAGTATTTGATCGCTTCGGGATAGTTATTGAGTCCTTGGTAAATATCGCCGATTTGGGCATAGTCGCTGGCCTTTAGGGCATAGTGTTGGGTGAGGTTTTGATAGAATTCCAGGGCTGTCTCATAGTCCTTATCCTTGATCAATAAGTCGACGACCGGATAATACATTCCCCTGTAAGGCTTTTTAGCCATAAACAATTCCGCCAATGCATCCTTTGCTTTTTCAGCTTGCCCTTCTTGGTGATACTGCTCCAAGGCATCAAAATAAGCGGCTGGGTACAAGCGCAGTTCTAAAAGCTGTTGGAGTTGAGTGCCGTCATTGTACAAACGGCTGCCATCGTGGAGCAGCATGGGGCGGCCAGAGGGGATAATATTGACAAAAAAATCAATCAGGGCCGCCAATACAAAGATGCCCATGATGCCTATGACATTTTCGGAAAAGCCGCCATAAATCATCAAATAGAGCAGTATAGCGGCAAAGGACAAACTGGCCAGCGGGCCACCCAATACGATCAATAGGCTGGCCCAATAGGTAGAGGCAGCTTGATGGGTACACATACCCAGGTTCCATTGCAGAAAGTTAAAGCGCAAATACATTTTTAAGCGCCCGATCTGAAAATGCCAGCTATCACTAATATCGCCATAGGACCCCACATACACACCAACCTCTCCCTCCGTATACAAAAGGGAAGGCAGGGCATGTCCCATTTCGTGAAAAAAGGTGGTGATAGAGCGAGAAATTAGAGCGATCCCTATCAGCGCAAAAGCAGTCAATATACCAATGAAGATCATTCCTCTCAAATTAGTGCAAAAAATCAACTTTGTAAATAGCTATTATTTTTTCAGTTTTAAGCGCCAAATTAGCCTAACTTCGTCTGCGCAGCAAAAACGAGTATTCTATCTATTACCTCATGTAAAAAGAACCCCATGTCTATTCCTTACAAAGCCTGTGTATTTGATGCCTTTGGTACTTTATTTCAGCTTGATATTCCACTGGATCAGGTCGATGCCCTGAGTGGTGGAAAAGGAGCGGATTTACTGGAGATTTGGCGACGGAAACAGTTGGAATATACCTGGCTTCGCAGCTTGATGGCGGGTTATGATAGTTTTGATGTGCTGACCGCTGCGGCGCTTCGTTTTGCTATGGATAGATTGGAGGTGAGCGAAGTGGCGCTTTTTGACCTTCTAATGCCCATCTATCGACAGCCTAAATGTTTTTCGACGGTAAAGGATATGTTAAGCACCCTCAAAACGGCAGGTTTTCAAACGGCTATCCTTTCCAATGGCACCCCAGCAATGTTGGAGGCAGGTGTAGCGTATAGCGAATTGGGGGATTGGATCGACCACATCCTCTCTGTCGATGAAGTGGCCATCTTCAAACCTGCTCCGCAGGTCTATGAATTAGCCACTAAGCATCTGGGGCTGGACAAGGAAGCCATTTTGTTTGTTTCTTCTAATCCCTGGGATGTAGCAGGGGCTGGGCATTTTGGCTTTTCTACGCTGTGGGTCAATCGAACCGATCAAAACCCAGATCAGATTGGCGCTCCAGCGAGCTATGTTCGCGCTTCGCTGGCAGAGCTTCCCGCGCTATTGGAGATTGGCTAAGGAAGATTTTAGCCCTTCAAAGGTTTCCTCAAAACCTGAGCTTTCTTTATTTTAGACTCAAATAAATTACAACTTTCTTTGCTTTCCTTCTTCCATCAGTCCTACCCCCTTGATGATTCCCCTTCGCTCCGCATTCGAGGGGTGATTGCTTATGGGCTATTTGTTGGACTGTTTTTATTCGTTTTTAGACCCTTTGGTCTTTATGAGGCTCCTTTAAAGCTGCTCTTCCAACTCTCATTGATTTATGGCTTAGTGACGAGTTCGCTTATGGCTATTCATAGTTTTTTGCTTTATCCCTTGTACTCTGAAGAGGGCTGGACCGTAGGGAAGGAGATCCTTCGGATACTGGTCATCGTCTTATCTATTGCAATGTGTAATTGGCTGATCGGTTGGTTTTTTATGTTTACGGATATTAGTTGGGCTTCTGCTTTCCGCTGGTTTTTTTATACCCTGGTTATTGGTGTAGGCCCGATTAGCTTTGGCATTTTTCTAAATCACAATCGTCTGCTGCGTCGACATGTCAATTCCCTCAAAGAACTCAAGCAGCAGGAGGTGACTGTGGTACAAAAAGCGCAAAAGGAATCCTCTTTTTTGGCGATTCAATCGGAAAATGGCCAGGAAGTCCTCCGCTTGGATGCAGAAAGCCTTCGCTATATCAAGAGTGCCGATAATTATGTAGAAGTGGTTTACCACCAAAAAGGGCGACGCCAAAAGGAGTTGATTCGAACCAGTCTCAAGCAAATCACGACCCAAGCCCAAGAAGCCGCCTGGTGGATGCGTTGCCACAACAGCTATTTGCTCAATCTCCAAAAAGTAGCTGAAGTCAAGGGCAATGCACAGGGCTATAAAGTACTTTTGGAGGGAGAGGAACAGCCTGTTCCAGTCTCCCGTAAATACCTAAAAACCTTTGGCGAACGCCTTAATCATTCATCCTAATTACCCCAAGCCTTGTCAAGGACCCCAAAGTCTTTGTCAGCTACCCCGAGCCTTTGCCAAGCACCCCAAACTTCGGTTTTGCCGCGGAGATTCGCCCATATTGCAAGAAAAAAACGCAATATCATGGAAGGTTTGTTTTCTGTATTTTTGGCGATTCATATCACAGGTGGTAGTATGGCTTTGGTTACTGGTGCTTTAGCGATCATGACGCGGAAGGGAGGTAAAGGGCATACACAATCAGGCAAATTTTATTTCATTGGAATGACGATGGTATTTGTCTCCGCCGTCGTCATGTCTATCCTCCATCCCAATCCTTTTTTGCTGATGATCGGGGTATTTAGCTATTATTTGGTTGGTGTAGGCTATCGGGCTAAATACCTCAAAAAATTACATTTGGATCAAAAACCGGCACTTATTGACTGGTTACTGTCTGGAGTAGCTGGTATCTTTCACCTTGGATTATTGCTGTGGGGGATTTACCAATACTTTGTTCTGGGATCGAGTTTTGGAATTACCGCGATGGTCTTTGGTGGCTTGGCACTGACCTTGAACTGGCGAGTCCTTCGCAATTTTATCTACCGTCCTAAAGATGCTCAATATTGGGTGAGGAGTCATATTTCAGGGATGATGGGGAGTTATATTGCGGCTTCTACCGCTTTTTTGGTGGTCAATATTCAATTTCAACCTCAGTGGTTACTTTGGTTGATTCCCACGATTATTGGGGTTCCTATCATTTCTTATTGGAGTCGGAAGTTTAAGCCCAAAGAGCGGGTAGCTTAGTTGTTGAGTTGCTGCTGCTCCCAATACTGTATAGAATCAACTTGGGGCAGATAGGCATCCAAAAAAGAGGGAATACAGCGTCTGGTAAAATCGCTGGGTGCATTCATCAATACACAAATTCCAAAACCATTTTTGCGATCAATGGCAATTTCTGCGCGATAATTATTTACAAAACCACCGTGATAAAGGATATTTTGACCATTGTAGTCAAGAAAGCGCCAGCCCATTGCATAGTAAGCATCTCTGAGGGCAGGCCAGTGGCGGAAGTAGCGTTTGCGATTAGGAGTGTGAATGACGGGGCTAAAGACACGGTCCAGGCTCTTGGGCGGAATGACCGCTGGCCGATGCCCCAATAGGGCGATCATCCATTGTGCCATGTCTGAGATACTGGCATTGATTCCCCCAGCCGAAATAGCGCTGTAGTACTTTTGAGTTTGCTTGATGGTACCCCAATGCGTACCTATATAGCGGTGGGGTTTGGCCGTATTGGTATCACGCATCAATGCTTCATAGCTGGTGGACGAATTGTGCATCTGTAAAGGCTGAAAAATGCGCTGAGCGAGCAATTCCTCAAAAGAGGATTCTCCCAGGGAATCGAGAATGGGTTCGATTAGGCTAAAAGCGGCATTTTGATAAGCATAGATTTCGCCTTCCTTACTGATGAGCGGAACAGATCGAAGTTGGGGGAGGATGTCGCCTATGGGCGTGCCATATTCGACAAGATTGGTATAGGTGTGATAGGGGAGGCCAGAGGTATGGGAGAGCAGGTGTTTGATAGCTACGCTTTGACTCTGTTTTTGAGAATGGAGCGCAAAATTGGGGAGGTGTTGAATTACTTTATCCTCTAGCGAGAGCTGGCCTTCTGCCGCTAATAGGCCGCATAGGACAGCGGTAAAACCCTTGGACAGGGAGCCAATGCGAAAGACCGTATGCTCATCAACTGGAGCTGCTCCTTCGACAGATCGCTTACCCAAACCCTCCAAAAGGACAATATTGCTGTCTTTGACAATCGCGATAGCTACCCCAGGTGGCCCATAGCGCTTTAGGGACCATTCAAGAGAATCGCGGTATTGGTGGAGGGCCTTTTGCAAAAAAGGGTTAATGGGAGGTGGGAGACTTTCTTTCTTTGGGATAAGACTAAAAAAGATAAGCAGACAAATGGCTGTGGCGAGTAGCGAAAGCCCCATATTTTTTCCCATCATTATTGTTTGGCTATCGCATTTGATTGACTAATGTTTTCTGGCATCATTCCCTCATTTTTTCTATACAATACAAAAATGACCATCCCTACTCCAGCTAATAATAAACGTCGAATGCGCCTGATAATCCCCATGCTCAGCCCAATAGCATCGCTGTAGCCCAGTAGCTTGACCAGCATCAACTGCGCCCCCTCAGAGACGCCCCACTGCCCAGGAATCAACACAAATACTCCATTGACCACATTGACCACAGCAGCTACAAAAAAGACCTCTACAAAATTAGTTGATGCGCCCAGCAACCAAAGGATCAGCCAAATTTCCAGTACACCCAGCATACGCCCTATGGTATGCCAGATTGCGGCCATTAGCAATTGTAAACGCCCCTGCGTATAAGCGGCCTTGAGATTACTATCTAGGGCTTGCAATTGCTTCTTACGCTTTTCTAAACCCCTATGCAGCGGTGGGATAAGCTGGGTTAGTCGCAACATCCAACCAGAGATGCCCTTAACCTGTACGAGCACCAATAAAGCGTAAAAGACAAAGATAAGACTCAGGTAGATGACACAGCCCCAAAACCAAGTAGCTGGAATGTCGATAAAGAATAGCGCAATGCTAAAACCCGCAATATTGAAAAGTAATTTGGTGATAAATTCCAGGGTTTTATCGATCATCACACTTGGAATTCCATCTGAAAGCGGCGCGTAGTCGCGCAGTAAGTGTGCCCGCAGCGTATCGCCACCAATATTGCCCGAAGGGACTAGCATATTGAGGGCTTCCGCAATCATCTTGATCTTATACAATCGGCCCAGGGACAAACGATGACCAAAAAAGGACAAGACTTCATGCCAGGCATAGGTATGAAAAAGCTGCCAGG
>JBCBDH010000090.1:0-13444 GCA_038529855.1 Bacteroidota bacterium
CCTCGATCAGACAGGAGTGGTCATCGCCACGGCTTTGGCAGGAGAGGCCCCCGAAAATGTACAGGATTTAGGCTATGAAAACGCACAGGATATTACGGTCAACCTAATGGAGACCAATATCTTTGAAAATCTGGAAAGCAGAAGTATCAACCAAATTCTCAATCTTCGAGCATTACCAGATACCGATCCTGCAACCCATGATTTTTCCTATGACTTAAAACGGCTGGAACAACAACTCAATCTAGCTGCAGGGCCACTCCCCGTTCATTGTGAGTACGAGTTAGAAATAACCGTTAGAGATCCAGATGGAGAACTGGTCCAGTTGACTCGAACAACGGGTACCAATCCATCTCCCTACCAGTCTGATGACTTTAGGGTAGTTGAATATTTCCCCAATAATCCAGCCTTGGGCCCTCCTACGGGAACCGTTGATAGCCCTGACCCTACGCCAAATTCGCTCTTACAATTTGAGGCCCTCTTTCACAAGATAGGGACTTACGAAGTAGTCAAAACCCTTCGCCTAAAAGTCAAAAGTCAGGAGGAAATTCTTACGGATATTACCAATAATGGCTTACTGCCAGACTTGCAAACCTATATTGATGCGCAATTAGCACTTATTGATTATTCGGAATGCGATTTTAGTTGTGTGGATTATTGTTTGCGATGGGTGGAAGAAAACGATCCTAACTTCCCCAATTATACGCCAGAGGAGCTACAAGAGGCCATTGATAATTGTATTGATGGAACTGATTGCCCAGCTTTAATTGATGAAGCCATTGGCGATGTGGTTGGAGAATCTTGCGAAGCACTTTTAGAGCAAATGAAAGTACAGGTCACTCCAGGGGCTGTCGAACCAGAAGACGGTGACTTACCCGCAGATATTCCTGACTTTATTGTTTCAGGAGCGGAGTTTCCCAGTAATCCATCTAATCTGCCTGAGCTGTATTACTATGTAGTAGACAAAGATGATAACTGGTATCGCAAGGAAACGGCCACAGGTAGCTTTATCAATATGGCTGATAATTCATCGAGCTCTTCCTTACAGGTTATAGATAATACAGGACAGGAAGTCACTTTGAATGCTGGTGATTTTTTAACCGCTCTCCGCGACCCTGTCCTCTTCCAAGACCAATGGGCAGAGGTATTGGTTTATGCCCATCGAGAATACTGTCATTATGAAGAATGTCTTTCGCTTAAAGACAGTCGAATCTTTGAAGTACAGCTAGGTATTACCGCTGATAAAGAAGAGGCCGCTGATTTTCTCAATCTGACCTATGGAACAGGAGGTCCTACTTTAGCGGACATCGAAAATCGACTGCTGTATGGCGATGCAGGTGGAGCCAATAAAGATCCATTTTACAATTCCGTACCAGCCAATATCACTGGCTGTGGAATCAATACAGCAACAGAACTTCGAGATGAAGTCATTGACGAACTAACGGAGTATGAAAAGGATGACAATGACAATTGGCAAACAGCGATTGGAATGGTCAATCTACTCCTATCCCAACAGCAAGTGCCGCTTACGCCAGAGGAGAAAGAAATCAAAGAATGGGAAATGTATCGTGGCTTTTACATGGATGCCAAGCAAAGAGTCCTAGATCGCTGTCGTCAAAACTGCGATTACATTGATGATGCTTATGCCATTGTAGAATCCAATGTATTACATGAGGTCATTGACGCTGACGGCAGTACGGACCCTGGAACAGACATCATCAACTATCAAGATGAACTCATCGCTGAGCACAATTTGCAAATGCAGGAAGGCCAGGTGGAAAATTGGGTGAGTACTTTGTCAGATGGCCTGGAGGGCTGTAATGTGACCTTGACACAAACAGATATCAATACGATAGAAACTTATCTGGTCAATTATTTCCAAGAAAATTATGCCTATCCTTTAACCACCCAATTACCAACCGTCAATAATTATGACTGCCCCAATGCCATCATATACACGGTCAATGGTACCAATGCGGGTTTGTATTCTAACATGGGCGCCTTACCAGAGCCAGGCAATAATCTAGAAGACCCAGATTGTTTTGTTAATCAAGCGGATTACGATGATGTTTGGTTTAAGTTTACGCCCGTTGAAACCTATGCTACCCTAGTCGTTGAGGGTGGAGATAAAATTGCCAATTGGTTACAAAGACCTGTGGTAGGAATCTATCGTGGAGATTGTAATGATCTGGCTTTACTGACTTGCCAAACAAGCAGTAAAGGGGACCACAGAGTTACGATGAATTTGAATGGTCTGACCTTAGGTGTCGACTATTATGTTCGTGTATCAGGTCGGTCATTCCCAGAGGATGATCCCTGTTATAATGGAAGAAACCAAGGCTTATTCACACTGGATATTACGACCATTTTACCCCAGCCTCCACCACCAGTAACTGGATATGTGGACATAAATGACATACATCTGTCTAATATTCGCAATTATCTTTTTAGCACCTATCCTGGCCTAGTTGATACAGAGTGTGGGGATATTATTCAATCCATCATTACTGGATTAGGCTTAGGTGGCGGATCCAACTGCCAAATTACGGACTGCTTTCTTGATCTATTGGATTTTCTCAACTCTGAGGTCATACCCCTTTCTGGAACCTGTGAAAATACTTATTTCCCAACAACAGGCTATACGGACTGCTTTGAATTTGGCCTAACGGTGACGCCAGGCAGGGGAGATGGTATTGTCATTGCTGGAGATTTTTGTAATGGCACCCCTTCCGATTTTGGGACCCCCTTGGGCTTTATGGCTGCTAATGGCGTTAGTATAGATTGGTGTACCGTATACAGCATCACTAATCCTACACTGACGACTTATAATGGAGGATCGATTGGTACAGGTGGTTATACAGGCATCGCCGTAGAAGTGCGCTACAGTGAAGATGATGAACCAGAATGGGCTTATGTGTTTGGACCAGATTGCTTTACTGAATGTGGAAACGATATTACGGTAAATATCTCTACCTCTCATACGGAATGTGTAGAAGCGCTGGAAGCGCAAGCCATTATTGATGCCACGGAAGATTGGCAGGAAGTAGTGGATCAAGAATTGACTACTTATTATAACGAGCTAGTTACCTGTATTGAACAAGTGGATGAAAGTTTCTCCGTAGAATACAATAATGCAGAGTATCACTATACCTTATACTATCATAATCTAGCGGGTAATTTGGTGATGACACTTCCTCCAGAAGCTGTTCACCCCTTACCCAATACCACGACCTATTTTAACGATGATGGCTCTTGGAAAGGAGCGGACCCTGAACATCATTTTGGCCTGGCCACTCAATACCTCTATAATTCTATAGAACAAGTGATCTGGCAGTATACACCTGATGGTGGGACAATGACTTTACATTATGATAAAGGGGATAGGATCAAGTTGACACAAGATGCTCGACAGAAGGCAGAGGGTTCCTATTCCTACATGAATTACGATGGTCAAGGACGAATCGTCGAATCTGGTCGTCTGACGGGGTACACCCTGAATGAAGATGATCTAAAGGATTTGAATTTCCCTAATGGCTATCCTGGCACCAGAGATGAAGTTACTTATCGACAGTACGATGTAGCAGACAATGCTTCAACCATTCCGCAAGAAAACCTGATTGGTCGTTTGGCCTATACGTATAATGATCAAATTGCTACCCGTTATAGCTATGATGTACATGGCAATATAAAATCAGTACAACACGACATTCCCAATATTGGAGAAGTGGATATTGACTACAGCTATGATCTGATCAGTAGTAATTTACGGCAAATGGATTATCAGCCTGGCAAGATTGATCAGTACCATCAGTGTTTCGAATACGATGCTGACAATCGGGTAACCCATGTCTATTCCTCTCTAGATGGACATATCTGGGAAAACGATGCGCGGTACTTCTACTATGCGCATGGCCCATTGGCCAGAATCGAACTTGGACATGATAAGGTTCAGGGTAATGATTATTACTACAATATGCAAGATTGGCTCAAAGGGGTCAATATGCCTGGCAAGGCCAATCATTTGACTGATTTGGGTAGGGATGGTGACTTCACGGTATTACAGACGAATTCCTGGTTTGCCCGTGATGAATATGCTTATGCGCTGGCTTATCACGATCAGGATTATACTCCTATTGGCGGTCAGGCGATTCTGAGTAATGCTGTCAATGAAGCATGGACGGAATTTACGACTGATGCGGCCAAGGGCGTATTGGGTAAGAATATTGGTGGAACCACTCGTCATGGCCTATTCAATAACAGTATTGTATTTGCCATCAATGATATTGAGTATTATACTGGAGAATACCTGGATGAAGGTCTTCAGGCCAGCGTATACCAATACGATGCCTTGTACCGTCTAAAACAATCGGTCACTTACTGGTATGATCAAAGCCAGAGTACACCCGCATGGACGCGCAATGTCGTACCTCACAACGATACTTACTACGACTACGATAAAAACGGTAATATCCTCAGCTTGCAACGCTATGCGAGGGGATTGATGATTGATAATTTGTCTTATCAGTACAATTATCAAAACATCTCCAAGTACGGTGCAAACGTGCAGCAATTGCTCAATAATCAACTCAATCATGTACTTGACAATCCAGGTACAGGTGTTGCTTTACCTGGTGACCCCAACTATGTAGGGGACATCATCAATCAGAGTTCAGGCAACTACGATTATGATGAAATGGGTAATCTTGAACAAGATTTGTCAGAGGGAATTGCCGATATTACCTGGATTGTATTTGGCAAAGTAGATGAGGTGATTTACAATGCTAGTGGCCTGGCGGATGGTAAATACAACCTGAAGTTTTACTATGATACCTATGGTAATAAGCTGAAGAAAGTCGTTTCTGACCCAGAAAGCACGACGACCTACTACATCAGAGATGCCAAGGGTGGTATTACCTCCATTTACAAGAAAACCAATCCTGAACCCCTCAAGCAAACGGAGCTTCCCATCATGGGAGGAGAAGGCAGAATTGGCCAATACAATGTGGATCGCGCGGTCAATCCTGCTGATCCCTTGCCAACGATCCTTTCTCGCGAACGCGGCAAGAAAAATTATGAGCTGGCCAATCACCTACAAAGTGTAATGGCTGCCATTACGGATCGCAAATTGGGTGAAGATACAGATGGTGATGGAATTGCAGATTTCTACCAGGCTGAAGTTAAAATGGCCAATGATTACTATCCTTATGGATGGGCCATGCCTGGCCGTGATTTCAATGCCCCTGACTATCGCTATGGATTTAGTGGTAAAGAGAAAGAATCAGAGATCACCAACAAGCCTGGCGCCCATTATGACTTTGGCTTGAGGATTTACGATGCTCGTCTAGGCCGCTGGCTAAGTATCGACCCACAGGCGGGAAGAATGCCTTTTGCCAGTCCTTACAATTATGCACTTAACTCGCCTGTCAATCTGATAGATGCAGAAGGAGATTTACCCAAGCCTTCAGAGAAACTGAAGGATTGGGGAGTTGATCTCAACCCTGCTACGGCTGGATTGATTGATGGCTTGGTAGAAGGCTTTAGCCTTTGGGGAGCGATTGATTTAGTGGCAGATTTGTCTGACAGACAGTTCCGTGAGGATTTTGTACAGGCGATGAAGACGATAGCCAGTGATCCTGTGGCTTTTGCCAAGATGGTCTTTGAAGAAGAGAAAGCGAAGTTCAAAGGGATTTTAGAAGGATCAGATCAGGGTAAGTATGACTTGTCCTATATGATAGGAGAAACCCTCAGTGGAGCCCTTTCTGGCGGAGCGGCATTAAAACTGGTACGCTATGCCAAGAAGTTCTCTAAACGATTGCGAAAGAAACGGAAGAAATGTAGATGTTTTACCGCTGGAATACTTATACAAACGGAAGACGGCTTAAAACCTATTGAAGAGATACAAGTAGGCGATAAGGTGTGGTCCTTGAACGAGCGAACGGGAGAGAAGGCCCTCAAAGAAGTTACACATCTCTATGAGGTCGAGTGGGGCGAAGTCTACAAGATATATGTAGGAGAGAAAGTTTACCAAGTGACGCATGAACATCCATTCTTCACTTCTGAAGAAAAATGGGTGGCCGCTGAAAACCTACATGTAGGCGATAGTCTTTACTTCTTCAATTCATCTATTGGTGCCATTGACTCCATAAAAGTAGTGGAAGGAACCTATTTGGTCTACAACTTCACAGTTGATGATTATGGAACCTACTTTGTTGGTGAAGATGGTGTGTTGGTGCACAATTGTCCTTGGGATGGTAAGCACAGAAGAGGCTTGAATGCACGACAAGTGGCCTATGGGGATACGGAGTTGAGTAGAATCGCTAGGAAAGAAAGGGTTGGTAGAAAAACTCATAACCGTAATATTCTAGTTGTTCAATTCCAAAGAAAGAAAGGTGGGCCACTGGAAACGAGAATAATAGAAAGTTCGGCAGGTAAGCCGCCTTATGAGCGTTCTTCTACTATTCCTAATAATACACATAGTGAGCATATTTTACTCGATAGTAAGTTAAAAGAATATGGAATTGAACCCCATCAGGTTAAGAAGCTATATAGTGAATTAGAACCTTGTACTCACTGCTCTAAAGAGTTAAATGATCAACTTCCAGGTGTTGAGATTGAATTTTCTTACAGATATTATGAAGATTTTGATAAGTGGAAAAATAATAATAGGAATGTTTCCCGACAGAAAAATTAAGCCTAGATTAATTTCTTTCTAATCGGAGAATTAAGAACATAATTTAACTGGTAATTACTTATACTTGTATAGGTAGTTACCAGTTTTTTATTACCATACTTCTTAGGCTAAAAATAAATTACCTCTATGTACAGGAGCTCTATTCAAAAATATTTATCGGAAATCAATCTAATTATCGCTTCCATTCTAATTGAGATTCAGCAAAGTCTAGATCCAAAAACTAGACTCAATCATATTGCCACTCGGCATAATTGGATACCTGAGTTTGAAGGAGCAAATGCGCAAATTGAGGAAGACGGGTTTATTTTTCTGCCAATCCCTGTTCAATTTCAAACCAATGGATATGATAATATTTATCTTCACGATAGGACACATATAGCTGGACAAGTACCCTATTACAAACTGAAATTAATTTTTGAGGAAAAATTTACAAAGAAGGAATGGAGCGATTTGTACGAGATTTTCTTTCGTTCCTTTAGAGAAAATTACGGTGATCCAGATAAAAGGGGCAGTATTGAATTACTCGATCAGCATCTCTTCTTCAACTATTGGCCAATAAAAGAGGGGATTCTAGGGTTACAACAATCTTTTGAGTTGAATCCATATGGAGAGCAAACACTTGATGTTATTTTTATCCTATCTAAGGATTTAAATATTTCTCTTCCTGTAGGTGCTGGAACAGTTGTTTATCGCTCATTTAGAAATACTATCCAACAACTTATAGAGATAATTAAAAGCATTGTGCCTCTGTATAAAGAAGAAACTTCTACAAATGCGATTAATGCTGAAATGTGTACTAGATTACTCGAGACGCCTAATGTAAAAAAGATTGGAACCACTAATCTATTATACCTAAGCGTAGGGACTTTTTCTGATTGGATGTATCCAGAATTTCCTTTGATCCGTGTGGGGCCTGATACAGGTGATCGCTTCATTAATTTATATTGTCAGTTGGTTAATGTGACCAATTCTACTCCTAAAGGAATTCATTTAATATTCAGCTTGATTAAAGAACAGTTGGTCCAGGAATTAAGGCTATTTAAATTAATTAAAGAGGGAGAACAAAAAGATCCTCATGGAGAGGAGCTTTTACCATATGTGTATTGGCAATATAAAAATGTAACTATAGGTCTTCAGGACTCTCGTGTTGACGCAGGCCATACTGACCCTTCGATCAATCTATTACTCTTACCTTATAATAAATCCAACATTGATGCAATTCCAATTGACCAAATTGATGACTTGCAATAATGCTTTTCCTTTCAGCTATTTTTATGTTAGACAAATAGAAGTGTCTAAATTACTGAAAAAATGCATCCAAGGATAATAGTAAGTTATGTTCCAAAACACAGCTGCCTATCAGCGTGAGATCGAAGGACTCATCAACTCCATTGTCCATGCCGTTAAGCATGGCAAAACACCAGATGATCGCCTCAATCTCATCGCATCAAAGCATGGCTGGGACCCACAGTTTGGTAATTATGCTGCTATACCAACAGAAGGTCAAAAACGAGAACTCGACATTCCCGTTGAGCACCAATTGAATGGCTATAAAAATATTTATGTACAAGATAGAACGGTAGAAGCTGGGGAACAGGCATATTATAAGGTGAGCCTTGTTTTTGAAGAAGCCATTTCAAAAGAAGATTGGACCAACCTTTATCAATCCTTTGAAGATCGCTGGGTAGGTAAACTGGGTAAACCAGATCATAAAGATGCAATCGAATGTTATGGTAAAGAGCTAAACTATGCCTATTGGCAATTTGACCATTATCTCCTGGGCTTACAACAAGCTTATGAAATCAATTTTGATGATGAGCAAACCCTGGATATCATTGTTGCTCTTCCAAGGGCTGTTTCTAAAATCCCAATGGGTATTGGCTTATCATCCCATAGCTCTTTCCTAAATTTTATTGATCAATTCACCAGACCCATCCAAAAACTTATAGAAAGCTATTCAAAAGAAAAACCATTTCGCCAAACTGCTCAGGAATTGATAGGTACACTAAGGGCAATGCCAGCAATAGCAGAAAATGAAGCGGAGCGAATGCTTTACTTGAATATTACTTTCTCCGAAGAATGGGTTTATCTGCCCGTCCCTATTTTCTGGACAGACCTCAGCAAAGTGGAGAACACCTTTACAGACCTGCATTGGAAGCTGGTCAATGTCACTCGATTTGAACGAAAAGGGATCGATCATATTTTCAAATTGATTGAAGATAAATTGGAAAATGCCCTTGATATGGAAGTGATCAAGAAAGGCACTCAAAAAATGCCCTTTGGAGAGAGTGATCTACCTTATGTCTATTGGAAATGTAATTCACTCCTTATTGGTCTGCAAGATGCTCGCTTTGACTTTGGGCATACTGATCCCTCCATTGACTTCTTGATTTTGCCTTATACTGAAGAGGTATTGAGTACCATTCCTAAATATCAAATTGACGACCTGAACAATTGAATCATTATATATATGAATTGATTATCATGTAAAAATGAGCTATTTTGCAATCAAAAATAAATGGTAATGACCGCGATTAAATATGGCTTTCTCTTTTGCTTGATGGGAAGCGTTTCTTTTCTTCAGGCACAGTCAAAAGATATGGATATCCGTAAGTTAGTGGATCTGCTCAAAGTGGAAGAAAGTGTGGAGCTCATGCTCGATCAATCCATTGTTGTACTCAAACAGCAATACCCAAAGATTCCAGTCAGCTATTGGTCAGAGCTAAAGCGCAAAATTGATTACTCTCAATTTACGGAAATGGTGATTCCTGTTTATAACAAAACCTTTAGTCACCAGGAGGTGAAAGACCTCATCCAGTTTTTTTCTACACCTGTGGGGCGAAAATACGTTCGCGAACTCCCTGCCATTAATACCGCTATTTATAATGTAAGCCACGAATATGGTAGAGCATTGAGCCAGCAGATTGTCCAACAGATGCGTACAGACGGATTCAGGATATAGTTACTTCGCCATCACTTCGCCAATATTTCGTATTTTACCCAAGCGAATACAAATATTGGTATGACAAGTTTTCTCCAAAACCTCATCCGATTTTCGGAAAACCTAAATGAACGAGCTGGTCGAGCTGTGTCTTGGCTGACAACGGCTTTGGTGATCCTGGTCTGTTTTGATGTGACTACTCGCTATCTGTTCAAAACCACATCAGCCTGGATCATGGAATTGGAGTGGCATCTTTTTGCTCTTATTTTTTTGATCGGGGCGGGTTATACTTTGAAACACGATAGGCATGTTCGTGTGGATTTGTTTTACGCTCGTTTTAGCAAAAGGGATCAGGCTTGGGTCAACTTGCTAGGAACCCTTATTTTCCTAATTCCCTGGACCATTATTTTAATGGTCTTCTCCTATTATTTTGCGCTGGAATCCTTTGCAGATAAAGAGGGCTCGCCTAACCCTGGTGGGCTTCCTGCCTGGTATTTGATCAAATTTGCCATTGTGGTTGGCCTATTTTTATTGCTATTGCAAGCATTGGCTTTAGCTGCTCGTTCCTGGCTGAGCCTTCAACAGAAAGACGAAAGCCCTAATTAAGCAATGGAAATACTAGCCCTTCTCCTTTTCCTAAGTATTTTTATTCTGATCCTGTATGGCTATCCCGTGGCCTTTACGCTGGGGGGGATTTCCATACTCTATGCTTTTTGTTTTCTCGACCCCGTGAGCTTTAGTGCTTTACCTGCTCGGGTAATGGGCGTAATGAGTAATTATGTATTACTAGCCGTACCATTATTTATATACATGGGGATTATGCTCGAGAAATCGGGATTGGCAGAGAGCCTGTTAGAAACAATGGCTATTTTATTTGGTCAAGTCAGAGGCGGCTTAGCCATCTCTGTGGTGATTGTGGGAGCCTTGCTGGCGGCTTCTACAGGAATCGTAGGGGCCACAGTGATTACAATGGGCTTGATTAGTTTGCCAACGATGCTCAAACGAGGGTACCAACCAGAATTGGCTACGGGTACCATCGCTGCTGCGGGTACACTTGGGCAAATCATTCCCCCTTCTGTCGTTTTGGTCTTGTTGGGTAGTGTGTTAAATATCTCCGTAGGGGATCTATTTGCTGCTGCCTTTTTGCCAGGGATATTACTGGTGTTTATCTACATACTATATATCGCTATTATAGCCTAATTAATACCTGAATTTGCACCTCCCATTCCTGAAGAGGAAATTGCTCAATTCAAATCTGGTCGTTTTTACGAAAAGGTTTTTCAAGCCTTTGTTTTACCCATGTTGCTGATCATTGCGGTTTTGGGTTCCATATTCAAAGGAATTGCTTCTCCAACAGAGGCGGCGGCCGTTGGAGCATTAGGGGCCAGTATTTTGACAATAGTACAGGGGCGCTTTAGCCTGGATATTCTCCGTGCAGTGATGCGAGAGACGACTTTTCTAACGACCATGGTATTTATCATCTTACTGGGTGCTACAACGTTTACTTTTGTTTTTAGAGAAATGGGAGGAGATCGTTATCTGGTTAAACTGATTGAGACGGCCAATCTATCACCCATGTTATTTTTAATCTTGGTGATGCTGACTGTCTTTATCGCTGGCTTTTTTATTGACTTTATCGAGATCATCTTTATCATCGTTCCAGTCATTGCCCCTATATTTGAAGCTTATGATGCTACGGCCTTTTCGCCCGTCTTTGATTCTAGTAATGATCTATTGATTTGGATTGGGGTATTGCTTGCGCTCAATTTACAAACCTCCTTCCTATCTCCTCCATTTGGCTTTTCACTCTTCTACCTAAAAGGGGTGGCGCCCCCCAGCATTACCACTAGTCATCTGTATAAAGGGATAATTCCATTTGTGTTGATTCAGTTGGTCTTTTTGCTGGTGGTTATCTTCTTCCCTGAGGTCGTTTTCATCTTACCTGAGATACTATTCGAAATGGGGCGCTAGCCTGGCACCATTAGATTTGTATATTTTCGTAATACACCTTTTCCGTCAGTTCTGACCAGCGGGAAGCATTTTTTCGAAAGGCACTGTAAGAATCATATACCCTTTTGGCAAAGGGATCGGATGCCGTTATCTCTTCAATGATTTCCTCTGTATAGATGCGCAATTGTCTAAGGACTTCTGGTGGATAGGGGCGAATCTCTACTTCTGTCTCGTTGATGATCTTATCGAGATACAAACTGTTCTTGGCCTCAAATTCAGATAGCATCCACATATTCAAACGAGCAGAGGCATGTTCGATAATAGCTTGTAGATCGCTGGGTAATTCCTCAAAGCGCGATTTGTTGACAAAAAATTCGAGGGCCGTACCTGCTTCATGCCAGCCAGGATAGTAATAGTATTGAGCAATTTGGTGAAATCCCATCTTATAATCGTGATATGGACCAATCCATTCCGTAGCGTCGATAATTCCTCGCTCCAAACCCGTATACAGCTCTCCTCCTGCCAAAAGTACTGGAGCCCCCCCTGCCTTTTCCAATACCTTACCCCCCAATCCAGGGATTCGCATCTTTAGCCCCTTGAGATCATCAATCCTATTGATCTCCCGATTAAACCAGCCACCCATTTGCACCCCAGTGTTTCCACCTAAGAGCGGAATGAGGTTAAAATCTGCGTACAATTCTCGCCAAAGCTCCATTCCCCCACCAACCAATATCCAGGAATTGAGCTGTTGGGCATTCATCCCAAAAGGGACTGAAGCGAAAAACTGTGCAGCAGCAGATTTTCCTGCCCAGTAATAGGCTGCCCCACTTCCAATTTCCGCCGCTCCATTTCTCACGGCATCAAAAGCCTGTAGCGGGGGGACGAGTTCTCCACCTCCATATACTTCTATATCCAATCGTCCTCCCGACATTTCTCGGACCCAGTCTGCAAAAAGATTGCAACCCTCTCCAAGTACCGGAAAGTTGGGCGGCCAAGTCGTTACCATCTTCCACCGATATTGCTTTTGGTCAATGCCCTTACCAATGGTGTTGGATTGGGCAAAATTATCTGGTGCACAGGAGCGAACCATCAGGGGGAGGGAGATGGTTCCGATGGCGATTCCCTTAAAAAAATCTTTACGGCTGAGCTTTTTCATGGTCATTATGTCTAGAGGATGTGTGTAAGAACTTAAACAAAACAAGGGATTAAAAGGCAGAAAGCGATAAATCCACCTAATTTTTTGTCAAAATCCCTATAGTGTAGGTGCCTTGAACAAGTTTTGTTTAACAAAAAAGTCTTCTATTTATCTATTTTCAAAATTTTTTGAAAATAAAATAATTTTAGAAAAATGAATTTATTGATTTTAAATAATTGATTTTCAATTGAATATGATATTATTTTTTCCGATTTTGTTTTTTGCACCTCAATTCTAGGAAATTTTTGTTTAACGATTAGTTGTATTTTGTTCATGTTATTCCTATCTTTGGTTAAACAATATAAGAAACCACAACTTTTCACAAAAAGTGGAACCATGTCAACAATTGAGTTTAACAGCAAATTTAATCAACTATCAGCCCTGCTGAATTCCTTTGCCTACAATTTGACGAAGAATTCAGAAGATGCCAAGGACCTTTTTCAAGAGACTGCTTTCCGAGCAATGACCAATAGAGAGAAGTTTCGTCCTGGTACTAATTTTAAAGCTTGGCTGTTTACTATAATGAAGAATATCTTCATTAACAACTACCGTAAGAAGGTGAAGGCGAATACCATTATGGATTCTACTGATAATATGTACTATATCAATTCGGGTAGTGTGATTATCGGTAATGGTGCAGAGTCAACTCTTTCATCATAATGTTTGACTC
>JBCBDH010000091.1:0-13430 GCA_038529855.1 Bacteroidota bacterium
GGCAATATTTGTTTTAGGATATCTTCGAGATGCTTATCCCGCTCTTCTTTTAATTTATCGATTTCGCGAAACATATCCTCTCTTAGCGTAAGGTCTTGCTCTTCGGAGGATTGTCGAGTGATATTGGCAATATCTTCATCAATACCGGCAAGATGTTCGGCAATCTGTGTCTTGAAATCAAGGGTTCGGTTTCTCAACTCGTCATTGCTGAGCCCTTTTAATCGTTCAAATTCTCGGTTGATCTCTTCTACTATTGGGCTATAGGCCGCGACATCGCGATCGTATTTGGTTCCAAATATTTTACCCAGTGATTTCGATATAAAGTCAAGCATAATGGATAAGGTGGTAAATTCTAAAACAAGAAACAAAGATAAGATATCTTTGCAGAGAGCTGCACATATTTTGTACCAAGCTGGAAGTGGTCCCGTTGGGATGACATTATGTCACCTCAATCAGAAATAACTGCAATAATTACAGGAAATTAACTAGTATGAGCCGCCACTTCGACCAGATTAAATTTAATCATAATACTCTTATTGATGAAACGCTTTGTCCTTTTGATTGTTGCCACTATTCTGGGCTTCCTTTCTATAAATTCTTGCCAATTAAACAGCAATGGTCAGCGCAATATCCAATCTTATTATTACCCAATGAAGGTACTTGAAAAAGGCTTGGTTTATGAATATACGCCAGTGGGAAACGACTCATTGACGACAGAATATTGGTATTATCGAACTTTTGAGGAAGATAGTGCTTACTATTTTACTGGTCAGTACTACGATTATCGTTTTAATGTCCAACAGTTTTTTACAGAAGAGGTCGTGGATAATGGGACTTTGATGCGCAATTATTTCTTCTACCCGACAGATTCAACGGGCAAACAGGTCCGATACCCTGCCAATATCGAAGTACCCAATGTCTTTCCCTTCTACATTACAGATACACTGGGCGTCTTTCTCTATCGCATCAGTTGGCGAGATTATGACAATCCAGCGATGACGACAACACTTGTCCGCAACCGTCGTTATAAAGGAGATAGTGAACACCACTTTAATGGCAAGACTTATGATTGTATAGACTTTGCGGTTAAAGAGTTGGTGGAGACGGAGTTAGAGGGCTACCAGGAGATACAGTATGATGGTTTGGAGCGGTATGCGGAAGGCGTTGGTCTAGTGTATTACCGAAAAGCACTTTCTAGAGATTTTGTTTTAGAATACGAATTGACGGGGGTATACCCGATGGAAGACTTAGAAGAAAAGTTTGGAGCATTTATTCAAGAGCATGAGAACGAGTAATTGGCGAACAAGCCTATTTTTTATTTTTTTTCTGGCAGTACTGCTTAGCGGTCAGCAACAGCTACAAGCTCAAATTGCTGCACCTGAGTTTCGCTGTGTGGTAAAGGATACCTTATTTTGGGATTTACCCAATAATACTTGTGGTTCATTCAATGCCTATCTCATTTACTTTAGCGATGTACCAGAAGGCCCATTTAGCTTATTAAGCACCATCACAGACCCCAGTCAAACCCAATTTTACCACGATAATCCTAGTGAACAGCTTTGGTATTATTATTTGGAAAGCGATTTTGACTGTCCTGGCGAACCTAGATTACAATCTCGTATTCTGGATAATCGAATTCCAGATATTAGCCCAATATCCGTTGTATCTGTACAAGGAGGGATCATTCAAATTGAATGGCCGGATAATCCTGCCCCAGAAGTTGTCGGCTACATCATTTACCGAACAACAGATTCTGGGACCATTCCCATTGATACTATCTTACAAACAACGGGCTACACCGACCTCAATGCTGAACCTGATATGCAATCGGAAATCTACTATGTGGTGGCGATGGACGACTGTGGAAATACAAGTATTTTTGGAAGTCCCCATGCTACTATTTTCTTAGAAACCAGTTTTGATGTTTGCGAGCAGAAAGCGATTTTGAATTGGTCGAGTTATGTGGGATGGGAGGATAATATAGAAAGTCAAGAAGTTTGGTTGAGTATTAATGGGGAAGCTGAAGCGCTGATTGCACAGGTCAGTCCAGAGATCACTTCTTATGTGTACGAGAATGTGGAAGATCAATCAGCGTACTGTTTTTATATTCGCGCCAATCAGGGGGCTAGCAATATAAGTACTACCTCCAATGAAGTCTGTCAAATAGCAGAAGTTGTACAACCTGCTAATCAACTTTTTTTGGAAAACGCCAGTGTAAATGCCGCCAACCAAGTGGAGCTGACCTGGCGTTGGAATACCAATGCAGAGTTGTCCAATGTGGCCATTCAGCGAGCGGATCAAACAGACCAGCTCGAGAATATTCTCGACTTGGTCATCAGTGATCCCCTCATCAGTCTCAACGAGTTTACGGATCCTACTGCCCCAACAGCTGACCAAGCCTTTTTCTATCGGATTTATACTCAAGATCAATGTGATAGTATTTTTCTATCCAATTCGGTATCAACCATTCACCTAAGTGGTATGGCTTTGCGCAATTTGACCAATCAACTATCCTGGACTTCCTTTGAACATGAAGATGGAGTGGTTGATTCCTATGATTTGTATCGCATCGTAAATGGGATGCCCAGTCTGTCCAGTACTTTTAGTGAAGCACAGAATGTTCATATTGATCCAGTTGATGGATTAGAAGAGGCGGAAGCGGAGGTCTGCTATTTTATAGAAGCGGAGGCCACGGTCGATTTGCCTTCTGGCGATCAGCAGACGATTCGCTCTCGTTCCAATACGCTTTGTATCAAGCAATTTTCAACTGTACTTATCCCCAATGCCTTTGCCCCCGAGGGCCGAAATTACGAATTTAAACCCCGTGTGCTATTTTCTCAAAACATCAATTACTACATGGCCATCTATGATCGCTGGGGGCAAATCGTCTTTGAGAGTCGCGATGTAGATACTGGATGGACTGGTAAGAAAGGAGACCGCCTACTTCCTTGGGGTACTTATACTTATCTTATTCGTGTAGAGCAGGCTGACGGGCAGGAGGACGAATATGCGGGGCCCTTTGTCTTATTGCGCTAAGCTTTCCTTTTTATTATCTTAAAGGAAGTCTAAAACTTCCCAATCATGCAAATCAATCAGGTTTTTGATGAGATGAGTGATGGCTATACGGGTAAAATCACTCGCTGGGTTCCTTATTACCAACAATTGATCAGCTCAATCAGTACCAATCTGCCTACTAATTTTAAGCCCTATCGAATTCTTGATCTCGGCTGTGGAAATGGGAATGTTACTCAATTATTGCACAAGCGATTCCCAGAAGCTCATTTTACACTTTTAGATGCTTCTGAAGAAATGATTGGTATTTGTCAGCGTCGATTTAGCATCGTGAAGAACATCGAATATCGCATCGGTTTTTTTCAGGAAGTCGATTTTGAGGCTGCTTCCTTTGACTTGATTGCTGCAGGGCTTTCCCTCCACCATTTGCGATCTGAAGAAAAACGAGCTTTTTTTCCACGCCTCCACCGTTGGCTGAGGAAGGGAGGACAATTTACTTTTTCGGATTTATTGATTGACAAAGATGATGAACCAGGGCATTCTGAGCATCTCCAACTTTGGGAGCATTATGCTCGGGAGCGAGGAACGACTAGTGAGGAATGGGCCTATATCATGGATCACTACGATACCTATGACCACCCAGATGGTATTAACAAACAGTTGAAATGGCTAGCAGAAGCAGGTTTTGACCAGGCGCAATGTACCTGGCAGGAAAGATGGTGGTGTAATGTGAGAGCAGAAAAAGGAGCTTAGGACAGGCTTTTGTATTTATCTTGTCTGACTTTCTTAGCGAAGCGATTCACCCCAGCAGCTATTCGCCCATAGTTGAACACCTCTCCTCCAATCAAGAACAATAGTCCTGCGCCAAATAATACATTTCTAGCACCTTCCACAAATGGCAAGTAAAGCTCCATAAAATGGCGGACGAACAGGATTTCAATGGCAATGATTAATGCGGCAAGCATAAAAAAGAAAACACTGACTGCCCGCGTATTCTTAACAAAGCGAGGATATCTTCGACCAAGACATTTTCTGAGAAAGCGAATGGATATATCGTTGTAAGGATCAATCTTGATCAGTTCGCGGAGGATATGCTCAGACTGATCGTACTGTAAAAGATGATAATGGGAAGCGGCTTTTCTAAACAGCAGTTCTTGAAAGATATCAACTCCCTTGTAAAACTTTATATTGTTGAGAATCGTTTCTTCGAGTGCTTTCTCACAATTAGCTAGATAACTCTGATAAGCGCCAATTTCAAAAAGCGACTCATTATAAGCAATCAGTAATTCAAAATATTCGTCAAACTCTAATGTATTAATTTGCTGTCTATACTCTTCATAAAATCGAATGATAGAATGGTATTCACCAGATTCTATCTCTTTGAAATTCTGAAATATTTTCGATTGTTCTAAGGAGCGTTTGACAGTCATAATCTTATCAATTCATTGAGTTTTCAATTTCTGATTATTACAATATGTTGAAAGTCCTGGCTGTTAGATGAAAGTCGACTACAATTACAACGAAGGTAAGCCGAATTTTGATTCCTATTTACCTAGCTATTAACTCTAAAATGAGCTTTTTGTTTTGACAAATTTCGCTCTTTTAGGCTCCCTTTGAAATAGATTTATTGAGTCAGATAGACTTCCTGTACGTAGCAAACCTAAAATTAATAAATTTGTCAGGATTTCGCTGTTAAATTTTTATGATATGGTCTTTTTTTACATTTCTCAAACAGGTACTAGTGGATTCCCCCTTTTGCTCCTGTCCATCAAGTGATATTTTTTAACTATCTTAATCAGTAAAATCAGCTAATCCTCAGCCCCAAAAGTGCTTCTTAAAAGCTTTAAGTCCAATATTAAAATCTACCCTTTGCCATGAAGAACCTTAGCTCCTCTCGATTTTCCTATTTGACCTTATTTTGTCTTACCTTAATGGGAATCACGGTTCTGTCTTGCTCTAAAAATCCAGTAACTGGAAAGCGAGAGCTTATGCTGATGTCTGAAAAACAAGAAATTGCACTTGGCAGTCAGTCCGATCCAGATATTGTCAACTCCTTTGGCTTATATTCAGATTCTACCTTACAGCGATTTATAACAAGTCGTGGTGAGCGGATGGCTAGAATATCCCATCGACCCAATCTAAATTATGAATTTAAGGTGCTCGACTCTCCAGTTATTAATGCTTTTGCTGTACCTGGAGGCTATGTGTACTTTACGAGGGGAATACTAGCTCATTTTAATAATGAAGCAGAATTTGCAGGCGTTTTGGGTCATGAGATTGGCCATATCACCGCAAGGCATTCAGCCAAACAGTACAGCAAGACGATGGTGGCACAAGTAGGATTGATTGTAGGCATCGTTACTTCAGATAAAATTCGACAGTTTGCCGATTTGGCTCAGACGAGTATTAGTTTATTATTCCTAAAATTCAGTCGCGACAATGAAAGCGAGTCCGATCGCTTGGGAGTAGAATATTCTACTCGTGTGGGTTATGATGCCCATTATATGGCTGATTTTTTTAAAACCCTTAATAGAATGCGCTCCAATAGTGGCGGAGAAGCGATTCCTGATTTTATGTCTACTCATCCCGATCCAGCTGATCGCTATCGCCGCGTTGGGCAACTAGCAGATAAATGGCAGCGGGATCTGAACAAGACCAAATTAAAGGTCAATCGCGATTCTTACCTACGGATGATTGATGGCTTAGTTTATGGCGAAGATCCCCGCCAAGGATTTTTTGAGAACAACCGTTTCTATCATCCAGAGATGAAGTTCCAATTTCCTGTACCCAATAATTGGAAAACTTCCAACTCTCCTGCCAAGGTACAAATGGCTCCTGAAAGCGGTCAGGCCCTACTCCAACTCAGTCTAGCTCAGGGTAAAAGTCTCGACGAGGCGGCTCAAAATTTTGTTCAAAACAATGAACTCAGCCTCATCAACTCTAGCAAAATTCGCGTTAATGGTTTTCAAGCCATCAAGCTACTGGCCGATCAAATCAATCAACAAGATGCCAATGGCAGTATTCGTATTTTGACTTACATCATTCAATTTGACCAGCTTTTATTACAACTTGACGGACTCGCCTTGACTAATGATTTTGCACAGTACGAAAGAACATTTGAAAATAGCATCCGCAATTTTGATCGCCTCAGCGACCCTGATAAACTCAATCGCCAACCCGATCGCATTCGCATCAGAAAAGTCAATCGCGATGGAAGTCTAGCAGAGACACTGCGTGATTTTAAGGTATCTAGCCAGGATATGGAAGAAATCGCCATCCTCAATAGCATGGAACTAAAAGATCAGCTCAAAAGGGGAAGTCTCATTAAGGTGGTGGGACAGTAGCATTAATTTCTTGATCTGGAATCCATCCCCCAAGTCAATTTTTCGCGAATAGTTCGCAAGAAACTGAAATCGCGCAGTTGAACCAAGCGGATGTTAAAATCAGCTCGACGAACTGCTAGTTGATGCTGAGAGGAGACGGTTTCAAACCGAGAGTCTAGTGTACAAAGAAAATTATCGGTCCTACCCTCAATTTCAAAGGAAATAACCGAGCTATCAGAAATGACAATAGGACGAACATTGAGGTTGTGAGGAGCCACAGGAGTGATCACAAAGTTGCCGGAATTGGGGAAGATAATTGGTCCACCACAGCTCAGCGAATAACCAGTAGAACCAGTTGGCGTTGCAATAATAATCCCATCAGCCCAATACGAACTCAGATAGGCACCATTAATATAGGTCCGTATCGTAATCATTGAAGAGGTATCGCGCTTGAGGAGTGTACAATCATTAAGGGCAAAACGCGTTTCGTCAAAGATGGGCATATTGGATTCGAGATAGAGCAAACTTCGCTCACCTATTTCATACATATCTCTTTTGAGCAGCCGAATCGCTTCCCGAATCATTTTTCTTTCGATGCTGGCCAGAAATCCCAGACGTCCCAAGTTGATTCCCATAATAGGGACTAGACTATCGCGAACTACGGTCGTCGCATCGAGTATGGTCCCATCACCACCTAACGTGATGACAAAGTCTATTCGTCGCAGCTTAAAATCCAGATAGCTTTCAAAGGGAGCAACATCCTTGTTAAAATTAATCTTATTGCGGATATCATCCAGATAGGGAGCATGTACATATACGTTGACCCCCTCTTCAAAGAGTACATCGAAGAGTTCTTGCACATAAGAAATATCCTTATCCTTTAGTACCTTGGCGTAGACAACGACTTGCATCAAAAAATAAACTTGTGGTGTAAAAATAGCCCTTTTTCGCCCAAATGATTGACACTAAACTGGATTTGTGTCACTTTATCATAAAAAGTAATGATATCCAAGCCTATTCCACCGCCATAGAGCAGTCGATTTGTCATGGGATTTCCCTCTTGATAATAGGGATCATTGGTATAGCCCAAATCATTATTTAAAGATAAATAGACCCTTAAGGGCATCACTTTGAGTTTTTTGAGGGGCATGTAAGGCCCAAATTGTAGCTCCCCGTCAAATAGCTCATAGCGAAGACTTGATTGGGAATAACCAAAATCCAATCCATCTATAACATAGAGTTCGTAACCCCGTAAAAAGTCAGGACCATAACCTAAAGCTCGACTATTATAGTAGGGTTGTTGCTCTCTAATAAAGAAGATATGTGCTTTGAGAATCCACTCCAGATTCAGTCGAGAAGTGATCGGGAAATATTGGGCATAGGTAGTCGTTAAAGTTAGCGCGTCGCGGTCGTCGTAAAAACCCAAACCATCCTTTCGCAATACCGACTTGATGTAGAAACCATGCAGTGGATAAGGTTTGATATCTCGCCTATCATAGATCAAGGCATAGCGCAGAGCTAAGAATTGTTGTTCTTGTCGTCCATCGAGAAAAAAGTCAGGATTGAGCTCACTGGATACAAAGTCTGTCGTTCTATTCGAGTGAATTTCGATACCTGCCTCATGGTAGAAAAAGATGGCTGGGCGATAGATGAGGCGAAACTCTCCCCGCAGCCGACGAAGCAAAAAATCATCACTGACCCTTTCAAACTCCTGTTTATTATTGAATGTGGTGTAGTTAACTTCTCGATTGCGAGAGAAAAATAGATTGGTCTTGAGACCAAAAGTCTGGGCCTTATTGAAGGAAGGTAAACTGTATTCCAGCTCGTATTTCTGGGTGTAGCCAAACTGTCCAACTGCTTTTAGCAGATCTCCCCGACCAGTAATATTGAGGTGATAAAAGCGGATGCCCAAATTAATTCGATCTAGATCGCGATTCTGATCTACCCACCAAACATTAAAATTTCGATCAGCTAGTTCAAAGATAGGGATGGGATAGAGATACCAACTTTCATTTACTTCGATCTCGATACCTACCCGATTGGTTCGCTCGTCCCAAGTCTTGATATTCATCCGAGCATTGCTAAAAAGGCGAGCATTGAGGATTTGGAGGCGATTGCGCTCTAGTACTTGTGCAAGATTGAGTAGAGAGATAGAGTCTCCAATAGTAAAATCCAGTTCTCTAAAGATTATTTTACCATGTGTACGCTTGTTACCGATAACGGTGATGGTATCGACGTAGATATGTTGCGCCTCAAGATCAAGAGCAGCAACCAATAGAAGCAGGCATAATACAGCAAGCCTTCGCATAACAAGCAGCAAGATAGGGCATTATTTTGTGGAAAGCGATAGAGGTTTACTAGATATTCAAATAGGTCATCAACGAATCGTAACGCTCTTTCAGACTATCGAAATAATCAGACTCCTGGAAGGTCGCTTTCACCTGGTAGTCAAAACGTTGGAAAGTAGCAATAATTGCATGAATATCTTTTCGATTAATCTTTATGGTCACATCAATCTTTGTCGAGTCGAGATTAGAGGTAATGAAACTGCTCAATATCACGGCATTTTCAGATTCTACGATTCTAGCGATTTCGGCCATAGAGTAATCTCGCTTACTCATCTCCAATACCAAAATACTGCCTGGCTCGGTAAAGGAACCAATATTGGCGAAAAAGCGCAAAAGGTCTTCCTGTGAGATTAAGCCCATGTAGTTATCATCGACATCAACTACGGGAATAACTGTCAGATTATACTCACTTAAAATGCGAAGTACCTCATAGACGTGGTCATTTTCATAGACATAGGGATGACTCATAGAGAGTTGATAGGACCCCACAGCTTCCTCAACATCATGATCGAGAATATCATCTTCGGAAATTAGACCAAGCAATTGCTCATTATTGACGATGGGTAGGTGTTTCACATAGAAATCATTCATGATACCAAGTGCCTCCTCACCTGTATCCGAAGTTCGCAAAGGAACGATACTCTGCGACAATAAATTACTGGAGATCATATACTGTATAATTTTCTCTTGATTCACAAAAAGCAGCTTATTGACAAGCTGGTAAGGTCGGCTATCTATACCACCGAACCATCTGTAATCATTAAAACGCTTTTTATAGGCTGTGTACTATATTAATTAGGGCCAAATTATTCTTGCTGGTTTAACAGCAGACATTTAGATAGGTTTTAAGAGGTCTGTTTTATTATTATCATCAATCGTCATACCACAATTGAGTCATTCCCTTATCCAAGCAGCTTTTTTTTCTGAGCAACAAACTCCTCTTCGGTCAATAATCCCTTCTCACGCAAGGCACTTAGCTGGTTGAGCTGCTCTAGCAATGTGTTGTTTCTATCCACATTTTGCTGTTGATTTTGGGTCGTATTGGTGGATGATAGACGAAAACCGTTTTGTTCAAAGCCCTCAAACTCTTCCTGAATGCGAATGTAGGCTAATGCATCGTGAGTCTTGATTTTCTCAAAATCTTTGAAGCCATATTCCACTGCCTTATTCAAGTGATATAAGGCTTTTTCTTTATTTTCAGTCAGTGAATAGGTACAAGCGATATTGAAATGAACCGCAATATCTCTCTCATCCACATCCAAAGCTTTCTGGAAATCTTCTAAAGCCCCATCATAATCGTACTCCTTAAATTTATTCATCCCACTCTTCTTGAAGGGATTATTTCGAGGCGGCCTACTAGCTTGACGTTGTCTTTCTTTCCGCATTTGTGCCTCTCTTTGGCGGCGGATTTGCTCTGCCCTGCGCTCATCCTCATAGCGCTGCTGCCGATCATCGCGCCGACCAGTCCATCGCTGCTGTCGTCGACGGTCCCGCCCTTCTCGCTCTCTCTCCTGCTCTTTGGACTGTACCGCCCTGTAGATACCATAGCCTATGATGGCCCAAATGAAAAAAGGGATGTTGTTGAACATGCCCATCATAAAAAGTACACCGAATATGATAAATAAAGTTGATGAATCAACATTTCTCATAACAATCTAATTAAGTATCCAATAGCCTTTTTTTCTGAACCTGAAATTCATCCTCTGTCAGCAGCCCCTTTTCGCGCAACTCTCCTAATTGACGCAGTTGCTCCAATAAATCTACATTAGTTGCTACCGTATTATTAGAAGGACCTGTGTTGGAAGCGTCTCCCAATGTGTAATTATTTTGCACAAAGGTATCAAATTCATCCTGGATTCGCAGATAGGCCAGTGCATCGTGGGTCTTAATCTTTTCAAAATCCAGAAAGCCATATTCAACCGCCTTACTCAGGTGATAAAAAGCCTTATCTTTTTCTTCAATCAAGGAATAGGAACAAGCCAAGTTGAAATGGACGGCCACATCTTTGGAGTCAATACTCAGGGCTTTATTAAAATCCTCGACCGCTCCTTCATAATCGTAATCTTTGTACTTCTCAATACCACTTGTTTTGAAGGGATTATTCTTTCTGGCTGGTGGACGAGGAGCTTTTTGGTTTCGACGATTACGGCTCTTGGCAATTCGCTCCTCCCTTTCTCTTTCCCGCTCCCTCATTCTTTCATTGTAACGGCGACGGCGGTTTTCTGGACGCTCCATTCGATCAAAATCAGTATCATATCTACGATAGTCGCGATCCAGGTGACGATTGTATTTGACATCAAATAAATCATCATCCATGGTCATAAAGACGATGAAGTCGATAAAACTGAGTATAAAACTGATTCCAGTGAACATCAAAAATATATAGAATATCCCCAAGCCAGTCTGCCCCAGGTAAAAGCGATGAACACCAACCCAACCAGTAAAAATAGCCAGCAAAGCAGCTACTGTCTTATTTTTTTCTTTCATTAATTATTACAATGATTTTTTGCACAAATCTGTTGACCTTAATGGCCTATAAATGATGCTTTGCTTATAGATAATCATTTATCATTCGGAACAAGTGACCATGATACATAGTTTTGCACAAATAGCTAAATCATTTCGACCAATGCCTTAATCTCTACTAAATATCTTACAAGTTAAGACTGTAAAATCATCGGGATAAGTCTGGTCGCCTTTAAATTGCTCAATATGCCGCAACAGGCGGTCATTGAAAACCTTTGCCGAAAAAGTCTGATGCTCACGGACAAAATCCTGTAACATTTGCTCATCAAAATATTCGCCATTTTCTGCCTGAAGATCCGTCAGCCCATCTGTGAAAGTAACAATGGTGGCTTCTTCGATCAATTCCAGACGCCCAATTTCCACTCCAGGTAGTTCCTTGAAGGAACCCAATATGGTACAGCCTTTATCCAAGGCATGTAGTTGTCCGTCGATGGCCAAACAGGGTGGATTGTGTCCAGCATTGACATAGCGCAGCTCGCGGGTAGCCAAATCAAATTCTGCAACAAAGAAAGTCAGGAATTTATCACCTTTGGTTATACGGAAAAGCGATTGATTGAGTTCGCGAATAAAATCGTCGAGATTGGTGCGCTGATGGATTAGGCCATGGAAATTGGCTTGAAAATTCGCCATTAATAAGGCAGCGGCAATCCCCTTTCCAGAAATATCCGCAATACAAAAAGCAAATTTGTTTTCTTCTAGCTCGGTAAAATCAAAATAATCACCTCCAACACCTAAGTGAGGCTTATAAATACTGGCCAATTCATAATGATTGCCTTTGGGCAATTGGGAAGGGATGAGCATGTGTTGCATTTCACGCGCTAGCTCCATCTCTCTTTTTAGTCGTTCTTGCTCCAATTGGCGTTTAAACAGCCGTTTGTTTTCAATTGCCACCGCAATGACATTGGTGATCGTTGTGATAAACTGCACCTTTCCGTACATGTCTTCATGCTCATCAAATCCACCAATAAAGGTATAAGCAATAGGACTTTGCTTGTGTAGTACAGGAATGACAATATCAAATTCTTTGATCAATGGATGCTCCTTGTCTTCATCAATATTGCGCAAGCGCTGATACTTGGGAAGCTTATCGCTAATGTCCAGGCTACTGATAGATTCATCCAAGCCGATGTGAGAGGTACAGTTCCAGTGTTCGCCTTGTTTGACAAAAAGGGCCATTTTCTTGACACCCATCTCCCAACTCAAAAAAGAATTGTACATCTTATACAAGCCTTCAGCTGATACATTATCGTTGATGGCTTGAGTGATGGTTAATAGGCGATTAATTTGGAGTTGCTTCAGGTGCAGTTCCCGTTCCAACGTCTCCAAACTCGATAAGCCTTTCCGCAATTCCGAAAATTTAGACATAATATTTAATTATCAGTTACAACCTGGCTTTTACATCCAATGCATCCCTAAAACCATTGCCTACCAGATTGAAAGCCAAGACCATAAGCATAATGGCCAAAGCAGGAATAATGGCTAAAAAAGGTTTTCCGCCAATGGCATAGCCATAATTCTCATTTAACATGGTTCCCCAAGACGGCGTTGGTGGTCGTATGCCAAAGCCCAAATAGCTTAAACCAGCTTCAATAAGAATAGCCGTAGCGAAATTGGCGGCAGCAATCACCATTACTGGACCCAATATATTGGGTAATATATGCAGACGAAGAATCCGAAAAGTTCGGAATCCCATACTTTGTGCAGCTTCAATAAATTGTTGCTCTTTGAGTGCCATCACCTGTCCCCTCACAATTCTCGCTACATCCACCCACATTGTCAATCCCACTGCCAGAAAGATGATGCCAATTCCCCGGCCAAGCGCCAGAACAATCGCAAATACCAACAATAAGGTGGGAATCGACCAGACCGTATTGATGAGCAACATGATCAAATCATCAATACGGCCACCAGCGTAACCAGCAAGGGCACCTAAGAGAATGCCGATAGTTAGAGAAATGATCACAGCAATAAGACCAACCAATAAGGAAATTCGAACACCAAGGATCAATCGACTTAGGACAGATCGACCAAAGCGGTCGGTTCCCAAATAATAGGTTTTGTAAAATAAGTGATCCCTTTCAATTCTTTGCTGTAATACACTTATTTTTTCTGTATATTTTTTTCCAGCTACATCAGTAAATTGCAGTGTAGCCCCATTTTCCTTAGAAGTTTCCGCGACGAGCAAAGCTATAATCTAGCTGATATAGTCTTTCCCCTCGCG
>JBCBDH010000092.1:0-13355 GCA_038529855.1 Bacteroidota bacterium
GGCGCTTATCAGTGGAAGCCTAAAGGAGGTGCAGGTGAGGGAACCGTACCAGATGCCCATGATCCCGAAAAGCGGCAGCTGGGCTCTTTGTCAATTCCCACTCGTAGCCAAATAGATTTTCAAAATAATTATTACTCCACTTGATAGGGGTCGTCGTCCAAGCGCCTTCCAGACCACTGGTAATGGTATCTCCTCCCTTTCCAGTACCATAGGCATTTTTCCAACCAAAACTTTGCTCCTCAATACCTGCACCTGCTGGCTCCCGTCCTAGATGCTTTTCCTCCGCAGCACCGTGGGTCTTACCAAAAGTATGTCCTCCAGCGATCAAAGCAACCGTTTCTTCATCATTCATGGCCATTCGGCCAAAGGTTTCCCGAATGTCATGCGCAGAAGCGAGGGGGTCTGGATTACCATTAGGTCCTTCAGGGTTTACATAGATCAAACCCATTTGAACAGCACCGAGTGGCGCTTCTAACTCGCGCTCTCCAGTGTAGCGCTTATCACCTAGCCATTCTGTTTCTGCTCCCCAATAGATGTCTTCTTGTGGCTCCCAAATATCTTCACGGCCACCACCAAAGCCAAAGGTTTTAAAACCCATTGATTCCATGGCACAATTACCGACCAAGATCATTAGATCGGCCCAGGAAATCTTTCGGCCGTACTTTTGCTTAATCGGCCAGAGTAGTAGACGGGCTTTGTCCAAATTGGTATTATCTGGCCAGCTGTTGAGCGGAGCGAAACGCTGGGTACCAGCACCGCCACCACCGCGACCATCAGCAGTGCGATAAGTACCTGCACTATGCCAAGCCATACGAATAAAAAATGGACCATAATGTCCATAATCAGCTGGCCACCAATCCTCAGATGTGGTCATCATCTCAACAATATCGTCTTTCAGTGCTTGGAGGTCAAGGCTCTTAAATTCTTCTGCGTAGTTAAAATCCTCTCCCATTGGATTGGACAGAGAAGAGTGTTGGCGAAGAATGCTTAGATTAAGTTGGTTGGGCCACCAGTCGCGGTTAGAAGTACCGCCGCCAGCGCTGTGCCTTGGAGCGTCATGCCCAAAGGGGCATTTACCAGCACCGTCTTTTTTTAACACCATAATGGTTCGTTTTTTTAATTATCAATAACCAATGAATGATTAATATCCGTTTATCTCATTCTAATAATTATGGAAGCTACTAAAATGTTTGCTTCAAAAATGGATTTATCGGGTATTAGTCCTCCTAGTCCCCCTTATTTTTTTGCAACCATAGAACAAGTCTATTCCAGCTATAGAGTTCATTTATATTAGGGCTAATTTTTAGGTGTTTTGGCTATTCTTTGATGGTAATGGCCATGATATCGGCATTGATGACGCCAGGCTGAGCGAGATAAATACTTTGGCCATCAGGGGCCAGCGATAAGGCAGGCAGACCAGGCATGGCCTGTTTGAGTTTTTGGAGCGTATGGATCTCTTGGGTCTCTAATTCGTAATATCGCAAATGACAATAACTTTCTTCCCAGGCCAAATAGTAAATACCTTGTTTATTAATGGCCCAATTCGTGGTTTCCAAACCAGAAAGCAATTGGAGCTTTTCGCTTTTTTGTTCGCTGGTAGAAAAGCGATAGAGGGTATCTTGCTGGGTATAATAAAGTCTTGTAGAATCAAAGGGGTCGAGCTTGATGGTCTGGCCACTCAGGTCATACAGCGGCAATAGGCGGTCTGTCGCCAATTCCCTTTGCCAAAAAGTCCAATCCCAATCTTTTTTCCTGGCAAAGTAGAGCCATTTACCATCCGCCGACCAATGGGGAGCGCCATAGGCTATCCCAGCTTCCTCCCATTTTTTGAGGATCTTGCCATTGGACTGAACAACGTAAAGGTTATTTTGCTCCTTATCAATCTGTAAAAAAGCGACCTTTTGACCTTGAGGATCAATACTTAAATTTTTGATCAGCGGACTTTTCAGCTGGGTTAATTGTCGGGCGTCCAAAGGAGAATCCGCTCGGGCCAGCCACACTTCCTGATGCCCACTTCGCATCGACAGAAAAGCGATGGCTTCCGTCTTACTCGCAAAGTCCAATCCCCAATCCCAAAGCGTAGAGTTCAGATACTCCATCGATGTATCTCGTAGGGTAAAAGGGTCTGATAAAGTATACTGAAAAACATTCAAATCAGACTGCCAATACTCAAAGTAGTAATCCATATCCGCTCCCACCATACCCAATCCTGGCATACCAGGAATAGCAGATAAAAGCACCTCCTGCTGCCCACGGTGATCAATACTCAGCAAATCCTGATCGGTCAGGGCATAACTGCGCCAGCAGAGGTATTGACCCATCCCAGGATGAAAAGCCAGGTCTTTGATTTCTCCTTCCAGATAAGTCAGTTCAGAAGCTACCTTGGTAGAAAGGTCCAAAAGCATGAGTTGCGCATTGGTGGGTGCTTTATCGGATAGAATGGTTTTTCCCTTTTGAGCTCGGACAAAGGCCAATTCTTGATCCTCGTTGGTTCTTGTGACAAATAGATCGCCAAAGTCATTTGGGGAGGGATGGCTAAGGCGATGGAAGGTCAATTGGTCCATATCAAAGGCATAGATGGCATAGGGCTGATCCAGCGATTGGCGGGCAGAAAAAAAGAGGTATCGCTCATCTTTTGACCAGATCAAGCCGCGATGAGGCTGCAAATCCGATAGGATGGCCAATGAAACCTCATCCTCCCCAATTACTGATTTTTTGATTAAATGGATAAGCCCTGGTCCTTCCTCTCGCATAAACAGGAGATGATTGCCATCGGTAGACCATAAAGGATTAAATTCCCCTTTAACACTGGTCGTCAGTTTTCGAGGATGATGTTCTTCCTTTGCCCTAACATACAAATGAAAGGGCTCCGCTGGATGTTGGCGCCAGGCAAAAGCAATATTTTGACCATTAGGAGATAGGACAGGTGATAATTCTTGCCCCTTGAGGGTAGATACCCGTCTGATTTCAATTTGGTATTCCTTGGGGGAGGTCGAATACCCTTGAGACCATAGTAGGAGTGCGATAACCAATACTCCCAAACCAAGGACCAATGCCCATCGCGGAATGGTTAGGACACTTGCAGGAAGTTCTTCTTGCTCACTTATCCTACCCAAGGGTTCCACGCGAAGCTGCGTTTGCAGGCGATAGCCCACATTGCGAATGGTGGTAATTTCCAGCTCATCGTCTAAATGCGTATGCAGCAGCTTTCGCAATTCAGAGATCGACTTAGTCAATAGATTTTCGGTAACGATGCGGTCTTCCCAAACATAATCTAAAATAGCTTCTTTGGTAATAACCTCATTGGGATGGAGCAAAAAGAAAGTGAGGAGCTTCATCAATCTGGGCTTGACCACAAATTCAGATTGATGATTTTTGACCAAATGCAGGTCTGGATAAACAGTCCAGTCTTTAATCTGCCAACCCGATAAACGAGCAACTTCCTCCTTGGGTACTTCTTTTTCCATCAGCAAATCTATTCTACACCAATTTACGACCTATTCCCCAATAAAATCGAGCTTATCTGGCCAGTTTGACCACATTCACTAAAAATTCACGAATCATTCACATGGCTTTCAGGGCCTCACAGCCCACCCCATCTATCTTGGCTACCATTAACCAAACACCAAAACGAGATGATGAATATGTTACGCCTCTTACTCGCCACCCTGTTCTTCCCCGCATTGGTACAAGCCCAGGTGATGGTCAGCACCCTAACCGATGATATCAATGCCAGCGGGGGCATTACGCGAAATGCCGTGGGAGATATTTTTGTAAGTGATTTTGGTCCAGGCAATACAATAGATTCCAATACCCTTGTTTACCGCATAGATAAAGATGACCTCAGCATTAGCGTATTTAGCGATGGATTTATTGGTGCTTCAGGGGCTTGTTTTGATAGTCAGGGTAATTTCTATCAGTCCAACCCTGCGGGAAATCGCGTCAGTAAAATTAGCGCAGACGGAACCAAAGAACTGGATTGGGTAACCACTGGACTCAATGTTCCAATTGGCATTATTGCCGATGCACAAGACGATCTCTATGTCTGTAGCTGTGGGGATAATAATGTCAGTAAGATCACAGCTGATGGGGAAATTTCTGTTTTTTCTACTAGCTCCCATTTCAGTTGCCCCAATGGACTAACGATTGATCCTGAGGGCAATCTATATATTGCCAATTATCGAGACGGCAGAATCATTCGCCTTGCACCAGATGGCAGCGATAGTTTAATCGCAGAACTCCCCATGCTCACTGGTGGCCCCTTCACCGTAGGTAATGGCCACATCACCTATGCCAACGGCGCCCTTTTTGTCGCCCAAATAGGCTCTGGTCAAATCTTTAGACTCTGTTTGGATGGAAAAAATCAATCCATCGCTGGGGTGCCTTTTGCTTTTACCAATGTAGATGGCCCTGGGGCGCTGGCCAGCTTCTCCAAACCCAATGGCATCGCTGCCAGCATTACGGGCGACACCTTATTTATCAATGGCGCAGAAGCCAGTTGGCCCAATGATCCCTTGAGTGTTCATCCAGGGAATATTCGGATGATTACTGGGATTTTGAGTCTGGATGAGAGCTTTTGTGCAGTCGAACTTCCTTTGTTCTCTGAAATCACCCAAGGTCCGATTATTTCACAGACGACCTTAAGTCTGGGTGGAAGCTGGGCGGATTACAACAAGGATGGTTTTGTCGATCTCTTTGTAGCAGTGGGTTCAGGAAATAATAAGCTGTACAAAAATAATGGCGATTTGACCTTTAGCCCAGTTAGCAATGCCCTTTCTACCAATGGCGGCAGCAGCTCTTCGGCCATTTGGGGAGATTATAATAATGATGGATATGTGGACCTATACGTCAGCAATAATCCCTCTCCTCCTTCTAGCGCTCAGACCAATTTTCTCTACCAAAACAATGGCCCACCCAATTTCGATTTTACAGCCATTACCAATGATGCGCCTACTCAAGCGGCCAACTATACTTGGAGTAGCAGCTGGGTAGACTATGACCTCGACGGCGATCTCGATCTTCACGTCCCAGAAAACCGCCATCTTCATAAGGACTTCTTTTTTGAAAACCAGGGAGCACCCAATGCCCAGGGTCAATACTTTGTTCAGCAGCTTCCTTCTTTTATTAGTGATGAAGTGGAAAGTACTGGTGTGGCCTCCTGGATAGATTATGACAATGACTGCGACCAGGATTTATTCTTGCTTAAAAGTGGGCGAAGCCATCCCAATGGGGTGGAAGATCATCGGATGTATCATAGTAATCTGAGGGAAAATGGGCAGCTTGAATTCAAGCGAGTCTTGGGAGCGGAAATGGTCAGTCACCTCGATCTGGATTTTCAGGCCAGTTGGGGAGATTATGACAATGATGGAGATATGGACGTCTACCTGGGCAATTTTGATGGCCCCAATTACCTCTACCGCAATGAGGGCGATAGCTTATTCACGCGTATTCTGACGGGGGCAGTAGTAGAGGACGATCGGACTTCTCTAGGCTCCTCCTGGGGCGATTTTAATAATGACGGCGATCTGGATTTATTTGTCGGTAGCTCATCAGGAGAGCAAAGCGTTTACTACGAAAATGATGGTTTGGGGAATCTGAGTCCACAAGATGCCGCAAAAATCGGCCCGCCCCTTGTCAATGCCTCCAATACACAAAGTGTGGCCAGCGCTGACGTCAATAACGATGGCTATCTCGATCTTTTCTTGGCCAACTCTGCTTTTGGTCCCAGCCAGTTGGCACCTGACTTTCTCTATCTCAATAATGGTGGAGACAATAATTATATGCTGTTGCGTTTGGAGGGTACTGCATCTAATCGCTCTGCTATAGGGGCTAAGGTAAGGATCAAAGCGACGATTAATGGGACACCAGTTTGGCAAATGCGCGTCGTGAGTGGGAGTCCAACAGGGGACCGAGCGCAAAACAGCCAGCGCATCCATTTTGGCTTAGGAGATGCCATCTTTATCGACACCATGATTATCGAGTGGCCCTCTTGCCAACGATCTGTCTTCTCCTTTATCGAAGCCAATCAGAACTGTGAAATTATAGAAGGTAGCTCGACTACTTGTATCCTGGATGGGAATGTATCGACTCAACAGCCTTTTTCGGCTTTGACCTCATTCCGTATCCATCCCAATCCTGCTTTGGGTTCAAGTGTCTATATCCGTTATGAGTTGTCGCTATCGCAACAGCTCATAACTTTTTCTCTGTTGGATACACAGGGGCGACTAGTCAGTTCCTATGAGCGCCCCAATACAGGTGAAGCGCAATTGGATGTGGGGGCCATTCCAGCGGGTCTGTATTATCTGAAATTAGTAACTAAAGATGGTGTAGCTACTAGGAAGCTTGTCATCCAATAAGATTGGATTGCATAGTAGCAATGATAAGGTACGCTTGATTTCGCATCAAGGGTGCCTTTTTTCGTTTAACTTGTGGTGAAAAGATCGTTTATGAAAACGAAAAAGCTTGTGCAAACTTTCTCCTTACTCTTGGTTTTATTTTTTAGCCTTTCGAGCTGCCAAGAAGATCAAGCCAAATACTACTACCAAAAGGCTTATATCTTGGAAGAAGAGGAACGCTATGCCGAAGCCATTCAAATGCATGACAAAGCCATCGCTATTAATCCCCAATTTGAAATTGCCTATCTGGATAGGGCCATCGACAAAAGCCTGCTCGAAGACTTTGAAGGCGCCATTACCGATTTGGATACACTCCTCCAAATACAGCCTAATGCCATTGAAGCCTATGTCTGGCGAGCAGAATACAATCGGATGCTGGAACGATACTCAGCTGCCCTCAAGGATGCGGAACAAGCCTTTAATTTAAAAAAGCCCATTCACCCAGATGGCTATTTGGTAGACTCCTTTTCTGAGGAAGAGGCCGCCAAGGCCGACCCAGTTAATGGAAAGCCCTATTATGATGTGGAATTAGAATATGTACTCTACGAAAGGGGGCTGGCCAGCTATCGCTCGGGCTATATGGAACGCGCTTATGAAGATATCAGTTATTGTATAAGCAAAGACCTTAATCCTGTGCTATCCAGATTAATACGAGGAGAGATATTGCTGCATCAAGGAAAAATTGAAAAAGCCTGTGAAGACTTGTTCTTCGCCTCTTCTAAGGGAAATACAGCTGCCGCTGCCCTCACTATGGAGTACTGTTATAAAAATACACAATGAAGATTCAAATATGCTCTGACCTACACCTGGAATTCCCCGATAATCGGAATTGGCTAAAAGCCCATCCGCTGGTTCCCAAGGGCGATGTTTTACTGATTGCAGGCGACACTTACTACCTCAACAGAAGCTACCACAAATTGGACTTTATCAAAAGGGTAGCTGATGAGTTTGAAGCAGTCTATTTGATTCCTGGTAATCACGAATACTACGAAGGCTATGATAGCGCAAGGGCCCTAGAACCTTTTCGCATCAAGATCATGGACAATGTCTTTATGGTCAATAATGAGCGTATTCAGATTGGGGAGGTACAGTTTATCTTTTCCACTCTCTGGTCCAACATCCAAAAGCACCAAGCAATCGTAAAAAAGGGCATGGTCGATTTCTATCGCATCAAATTTAAGGAAGCAGACCTAAGTATCGAGCAGTACAATAGCTTACACAAAAAGGCTTTCGATTTTGTATCCAAAGCCGTAGATACAGCAGGTAAAAAGGTGGTTGTCAGCCATCATCTCCCCAGTAGCCAGTGCAATGTGGAAGAGTTTAAAGACAGTCCGCTCAATGAAGCCTTTTGTGTAGAAAAAACAGCCTTTATCCAAAATAGCGATGTCGACTATTGGATCTATGGCCACAGTCATCGCAACAAAACAGATTTTCAGATTGGCAAAACCCAACTCATTACCAACCAACTGGGTTATGTGGCTTGGAATGAAAATGGCCATTTTGATACTTCTAAAGTCATTGAACTATAAAACAACAAAAATATGATTCTAACAAAAGGTAAAATTCAAGTCAAACAAAAAACCATTGATTCCATCCGATTCCAAATAGAAGAATTGGAGCGACCGACAGCCCCCTTGCCCGAAATCCCCATCGATCAAATTCTGGCCAATTTCTCTACCAAAATTGAAAGCCATAGCCCCGTGGAAGGCCCCTTGGTCTTCAATGGCACTCATCCCTTTTTTATGGGCTTATATCAAGCTTATGCCGAACATCGACCTTTTGTTTTATCTCCTGATATGATTTGGCTGCTTATCTGCCAGGGCTTTTCCAGACACCTCAATTTCAATGAAGAAGCGAGGGCACAGCTCTTCCCTCAACTACAAAGCAAACAAGCCTTGGTTATTATCAATAATGACATCAGATTGGGCGAGCCAGCGAGTCCCTGGGCGGAATCCACTGCTCAGTTTGTGGATGCCATTGAGGATCAAATTGGCGGTGAGCTCATGGATATCCTTCGCGCTGATTTTTCAACGACAGGTATTACTGAGCGCGTAGCGACGGAGATTACCATCATGGATGCGATGAAACCCTTTTTTGAATATGTATTGGCTTTATGTGTCTGTGGTATTCCAGAAATCACATTGGAGGGAGCGAGTAGCGATTGGGAGAAAATATTGGTCAAGCTAGAAAAACTTCGCAGCTATCACATGGCTTGGTGGACCGACCGATTGGTGCCCATTATTGAGGAATTAGTAGCCACTGCCAAGGGGAAAATCAACAATGCTTTCTGGATGAATATCTTTAAAGTCCATACTATTGATGATTATGGCGATCCCCAATATATTGATGGCTGGATCACCCAATTCTATCCCTATGACAGGGATGGAAAACAAATCGACTTTGCAGAGACAAGGCGATTACGCGTAGAAGATATTATCCAGGAGCTACCCAAAGAAATCGTAGCCGTAGATTTTATCTATCGCATCCTGGATCCAAGCGGGCAACACGTGCTTAGCGAAACCCCAATGATCTATTGGGCGGGATTTATCGGTCTGCAGCAGGACCGTGAGAGCTTTAGCCTTCGTCCAGAAATTGGCTGGTTGGTCAGCTACGATTCCAAGATCATCCCTGACGAAAGCGAATTCCACCACGAATCAGATTCCAGGATCTACTATAATCTTGAAGCATTTCCAGAAGAACTCTTTGAACGGGAAGAGTGGGGAGAGCTGACCTTGAATTTTAAGGATCAGATTAGTGTTCCAATGAGGCTACTCCAACTATCCATCTTTTCTCTCGAACTAAATGGTCGATTGACCAAGGCAGCAGCCGCGAAGATACTTTTGCTAAAACAGAAAATTGGTATCGTGGTGAACGGAGTGAAGCAGTAAGGATTGGAAGATTTTTTGGACTGGGAATTATTAGGGTGTGAAAAACCTCCTTCGCCTTTGGTTCGTTTTTCCAAAGTATCAAGTCTTTGTATCCATGATTAAATCCTTTGGTTTCCCAATGCTATTGCTCTTGTTATGCCTGGGCTGTCAACCAAGTCCTCCTCAACCAACAGACTCCTTCTCCAACAAGGCAAAAGCAACAAGTCTTTCCTATCAAGAGCGTTTTGATGAAATCGCCGAAATTGTCGAAAATCATTTTTTTGATTCCCTCAAAATCGTACAGGAATTTCCAGCGATTAAGCAGCGGTACGAAAGCCAAGTGGAAACCATCCAGCACCAAGGTCAGTTTTCACAACTCATAGGAGAGATGCTGACAGAACTCAAAACTTCTCATACCTATTATCTCTGCCCCTCAGATGTAGAATACTACTGGTTGGGGGAATTGTTTAGTCGATTTGTAGCGCCCGTGCAGCAGGTATTTAATCATCAAGAGGTCAAATATCCTAGCCTGGGTCTTCTTACTCAAAAGCTGGATCAGCAAACCTTTGTGGCCTCAGTTCTACCCCGTAGTCCAGCTGATAGTGTGGGGATCTTAGCAGGAGATGAAATCCTGAGTATCAATGGTGGCCCCTATGAGCCAGTTGATAGCCTGAGGGCCTACATTGGACAAATGGTGGAATTAGCTATCAGGCGAAAGGCCAATGGGGAGGTATTGTATTTTAACCCAAGTCCTCAACTCCTCAATCCCAAAGATGCTTTTCTAACTGCACAAAAAAACAGCGCTCGATTAATCGAATCCAATGGAAAACAGATCGCTTATATCCATATTTATTCCTATGCTGGTGAAGAATATCACGATGCCTTAATTTCTGCCATCGCCTACGGCTCACTCAAAGAGGCAGATGCCTTGATCATTGATCTGCGCTATGGTATTGGCGGAGCAGATTTTAGTTATTTGGATATTTTTAATACCCAAGTACCCAGGAGTATTTCCATAGATCGTAGGGGTGAGCAATATACTTATGATACCAAATGGCGTAAACCAGCAGTTTACCTTACAAACGGGACAACGCGCAGCGGCAAGGAGGTCTTAGCCTTTGGCGCCAAGCAATTTCAATTAGCGACCGTTATTGGGGAGCGAACGGCGGGAGAAGTGGTCGCTGGGCAGATACATGCCTTATCCAATGGCGATCTATTGTACCTTGCTGTTCGAGATGTACAGGTAGAGGGCGTTCGATTGGAAGGCAAGGGAGTTGCACCAGATATAGAGGTCCCTATGGATATCCGCTACACTGAGGGAAGGGATATCCAATTGGAAAGTGCTGTCCATTTTTTGGTTCGCCAGACCAAAGGATAAATCCAACATTCATAGACAACATTCAGTCTGACAAATCAGCCTACGCATAGCGATGCGGATCTGAAGCAAAACCTTATCGCCTGTCGCTTTGTTGAATTTCTGCATCAACAAATCAGAAAAAATTGTCCTATGCAAAGACCTGATTTTGCCGAAATCAAATCTGGAGCGGAGTTCAATAATTGGTATTGGCTCAAAGAGGAGATGGTAAACATCTGCATAGAAGCTGGCCTGCCTGCCAATGGCCGAAAATTTGAACTTCGCGACCGAATCATGTATGCACTTGACCATAAAGGCCAGTTTAAAAAGCCAGTTAAGAAAAAGACCCATTCCAAATTCAACTGGGCCAAAGCTGAATTGAGCCTTGATACGATCATCACCGACAATGTCTCTTTTGGTCCTAATTTCAGGCGATTTATGAAAGGCCACTTGGGAAAGAAATTTTCCTGCCATAGTGATTTTATGGATTGGGTAAAGGCCAATGAAGGCAAGACCCTCAAGGATGCCCTTGATGCCTGGCTAGACCTGGAAGCCAGAAAAAAAGATCCCAATTTCAAAAGGACGATAGCGGATAATAATATGTACAGCCAATACATCCGCGATTTTGCGGAAGATAATCCTGGAAAAACCATAAAGGAGGTGCGCAAATACTGGCTTTTAAAAAAGGAGCAGCCAATGGAGAATGGCTTTGTTCGATACCACCCAGACGATTTAAAATTAAAGTAGACAATTTCTCTTTTTCACCCTTGCCTAAATTAAGGTGTCAATAAATAAGCAGCAGCTAACCAAGGCTGTTTCCAATTTCCATACATGGGTAAATTTGGATGTCTGGCGCGAAATCTTTGCGAAGTCGTGATTCCCGCTGGATGCCTGGGATTGCGGCCATGAAAGATATCATAGGATTCCAAAACCCCTTCTTCATTGCGATTGACACTCACCACGACTGCCACATGATTGATACCCCTACCGCGAATATTGAGCGAGTCAATCGTCAGCTGGCCATAAGTATAGGGCGTTTTTCTCTGACCATAGCCATAAAATAAGACCATGCCTGGCTGAATAAGCGGGCTGTCCTTATCTGGATCTTCCACAATTTGAAGCTGCCCCCACTTGTGGTACCATTGCGCAATGGCCCTGGAATCACGTGCCTGACTCATTTTAGGGTATTGGGCATCAGGACAGTGCTCCTTGACCGTATTGAGAAATTGATGAAATATACCAGAACAATCGTTGCCTTTGGCGGCGCTATAGGGAATGGAATCCTCGCTCATGCGCTCCGCTTCGCGAAGTAGGTGAATGGCCAGGTCAAAATCGGCTTTGCAAGGGCCTTGGGCATGACTTGCAGGAATCTTTTTTATCGTTTCTGAGGTATTGGTCGCTTGCTTTTTAGCCAATGGCCTAGTTGGCTGGGCGGAAGGACTTTCGCTTTGACAGGCGGCGAACAGGGTGAGGGAGACGCAGAGGATTAGGGAGAGGTGTGAGATAGTTGGCATGTGATGGTGGCTTATTTGGATATAGAAACGATGGGAAAGGGTGAATTATTGAGAGGGCTATTTGATTCGAAAATAGCCTGTGGGGGAACTGAATAAAAGGGCACTTCGTTTTTCCTTTGTCAAATACAAAGAACCACACCATGAATTATACTCAACTCGAAAATTGGATCACCCAGCACTTAATCAAAGGTAGTAATTTGAGCTTTGGGCTATTTCCCAAAGGACTAAAACTTTTTACCGCAAACTGGTCCGCTGAAAGCCAATCGAACAGTCGATCCTCTTTGACCAAGCCTTTTGAAAAAGGCCATCAAAAGCCTCCAAAAGAAAAAAGCATCCCCACTTTACTGGTTTAAAATCAATATGGTAGATAATGCGATTGTCGAATTGGTGGGCATGGGCATGCTTTCCAATATCGAACAAGTAGATTTACTGATCGACTTATTAACTAAAGATACAGCAGACCAAAGTGGCGATACCTTGATTGGATTATTGAATAGCGAAAAGGACTGGTTATTAAAACTCACCAACAATCCAGATGGTCAGCGCATTTATGTAAAATTTTATGGTGAAGAGCAGCTAAAAGAACGCCTTCGCTCCAACTACAGCCCCTATTAAATCATGGAATTTGTCGTAAAACCCATACTCGATCAAATGGCAGCACTTTATCGAATGCCCAGAGATAGAAAGCGTTTTGAACACTATCTGTTTATGCTTCAGGGTAATGATAAGGACAATCTGCTTTTACCGATTTCTGGCTATAATCCAATGGGAAAAGAACAAGTATTGGCCAAATTAGAGGCGCTACAAAGCCTCCGTACAGAAGCCTTGATAGAGGACGTACTAAAAAAGATTAATCCCCAAATAGCCAATCAAGGTGAGCAAAAAATCGAAGTAGTGATCAATCTAGCGGATGATGCAGGTGGGGCTTGGTCCAATCGGTATACCGTAGATCATAACAGCAAATTCGATTTGGCCCCAATGATTCGAAGAAACTTTTGTACGCCTTATTTTTGGACGAGTGAGCGCTATTCCAAAGCACAAATTATTCAAATTGCCCAAGCCTATGTTTATCGCAGTATCTTTTGGCTGACCAATCAAAGCCCCCAATCGCTAAAGGACTTTTTGGCTCAGGAAGTTTTTGTGGCAAAAGCCAGTAGGGAGGAAGCCTTGGACCTCTCTCCTATCGACTTAGAGACAACGAAAGCCTTTTATCGCAAGCACCAAA
>JBCBDH010000093.1:0-13318 GCA_038529855.1 Bacteroidota bacterium
CTGTCTTTGGCGGATGGCATCAATAAACCATTTGGCGGAATCAATTTTTTGCTTGATGAACAAGACGGCTTCTTTCTTAACTGGTGATCAAAAGAAGCTGCGTCCGATGATTTTAAAGGACATTGCAGATATCACAGGTTTGGATATTTCTACGGTATCGAGAGTAGCCAATAGTAAATTTGTGCAGACAGAGTTTGGCACCAAACGCCTCAAGGACTTTTTCTCAGAGTCGCTTCAAACCAATAATGGAGAGGAAGTATCGACTTTGGAAGTCAAAAAGATTTTAACTGACATCATCGAAGAGGAGAATAAAAAGAAGCCTTACTCGGATGAGAAATTGAAAAATATCCTTCGCGAAAAGGGCTATAATATCGCTCGCCGTACAGTGGCTAAATATCGCGAACAGCTCAATATTCCTGTGGCTAGATTGCGGAAAGAGCTGTAGCCTGACTTAAGTTTCCGAAGCCACTCGGTCAATAGCCTGTAGGATAATCTTACAGGCTTTTGTTATTTGGGCCTCTTCGATAATCAAGGGGGGAGCGATGCGGAGCGAGCGATCATTGAATAAGAACCAGTCAATGATCAAGCCCTCTTCCAGACAAATAGCTATCACCTTTTGTACAAAATCAAAATCGCGCAGCTCTACCGCCATCATCAAACCCGCTGAGCGAACGGCCATAATGGCTGGATGATGAAGCAAGCTTCTAAACAGGGCCTCTTTTTTCTTGACCTGAGCGATATAGTCATTGGCCAGCAAGGTTTCTAAGGTTGCTAGTGCTGCGGCACAACTCACTGGATGTCCTCCAAAGGTTGTGATATGCCCTAGCAGCGGATTAAAGGATAAGACCTCCATCACCTTTCGGTTCGCCACAAAAGCGCCAATCGGCATTCCGCCTCCCATTCCCTTGGCCAGAAGCAAAATATCTGGAACCACCCCATATTGCTCAAAAGCAAAGAGGCTCCCCGTTCGTCCATAGCCCGCCTGAATTTCATCAAAGATTAATAGTGTCCCCGTTTCGTCACATCGCTTTCTGACGGCCTTTAAGTAATCCCCTACAGGAGGCCGAATACCCCATTCGGCCTGGACCGTTTCCATAATCACCGCCGCCGTTTGATGAGTAATTCTATGTAAACAATAATGACAATTATACTCAATGTGCTGAATTCCTGGTAGTAAGGGTCGGTAAGCTCGGGTAAAGAAATCATCACTCATCAAACTAGCCGCCCCCTGCGAGCTTCCATGATAAGCTTTATGACAAGCAATGATCTCGCGCCGCCCCGTATATCGCTTCGCCAGTTTCATGGCTCCTTCCGTCGCCTCTGTCCCAGAATTAACCAAATAAACGCTATCGAGCTGTTCGGGCAGTTGTTCCGCTACCCGACTAGCCAATTTTACCTGTGGCGACAACACATATTCACCATACACCATCGTATGCATAAAATGAGCGGCCTGCTCCTGAACCGCCTGAACGATATTCGGATGGCTATGCCCCAAACAACTCACTCCAATCCCAGCAATCAAATCCATGTAAGCCTTCCCCTTTATATCGTATAGATACATCCCCTCTGCTCTTTCGATTTCCAGCATGAGTGGGAAGGAACTCGTTTGAGCTAGGTGTTGGAGAAATAATTGGCGCAATGCAGGCATACTTTTTTTGGGCAAAGATAGGCTTAAGTACGAAGTCCAAAAAATTGAACTATCAGGCATTTTAAGATTAATACTTATCACAGCCAAAATAGTACTAAATGTCATTTGGCCAGCATAAATTATCTTCCTCTATAGAAAGTCAGAATTAATGACGGGTCGAACAATCTTTTTGCCTACTTTATGCGTTGGTACAATAGAATTAGCTGGTTATAGGCTAATTCATAGGAAATTATGAGACCGACCTTAGTGATTATTAGCCTCTTCGCCCTAATTGTGGCCTGTCAATCCGTGACCGAACGGATAGAGACTTATGATATGCAGGGTATTGACGTGTCGCATTATCAGTCCAGAGTAGACTGGGACAAGGTAGCTGCTCATGATATTTCCTTTGGCTTCGTCAAAGCTACTGAAGGGGAAAGTATGCAGGACAGCTTATTTAGCCTCAATTGGCTACGAATGAAAGAAGTCGGTATTCGCCGAGGTGCCTACCACTTTTTCCGCCCACAAGTCCCCGCTATCGTACAAGCCAGAAACTTTATTCGAACGGTCTCCATGGATTATGGCGATTTACCTCCAGTTTTAGATATAGAGGTCAGCGATAATACCAGTCGGGAAGACATCACCAAGGGCTTGAAGATTTGGCTGACCATGATTGAAAAGCACTATGAGATTCGCCCCATTATCTACACCAATCTCAAATTTTACTACCGCTACATTATGGGTCAATTTGACGACTATCCCGTTTGGATCGCTCGCTATAATACCCGCCCTCCACAGCTACCTTTTGGCAGAAAATGGACCTTCTGGCAATACGGCAATCGCGGCCAAATTGATGGGATAGACGGACCCGTTGATTTCAATGTCTTCAATGGAACCTTTCAGGACCTGGAAGAATTGAGTTTACAGCCCCGATCTGTGTTCTCTGCTACCGAGCATTAAGCAAGGCTAGGCGATCAAAGGAGCCTGCCAAAATAGATCGAGCATCTGCCTCCAGCCACTCTTCAATAATCGTCGCATAAATATTTCGGAAGTCGATTTGATACCTCAAATCACCATTATCCAAATACCTTAAATCTGGAGCATCATTATAAAAACCCGCCTGTTGCAAAGCTCCCCCCATAAGAAATAGATTGTTGGCCGTTCCGTGATCTGTCCCCCTACTACCATTTTGCTTGACGCGCCGCCCAAATTCAGAAAAGGTCATAATTAAGGTGTCTTCTAGCAAATTATGGGCTTTTAAGTCACTGATTAGCGCCTTCATCGCCTGTGCATACTGTTTGAGTAATCGCTGTTGTTGTGCCTTTTGATTGATATGGGTATCAAAGCCACTGAGACTTACATAATAAATCTGGGTATCCGCATCAGCCGTAATCAATTCGGCGATGAGCTTGACATCATTGCCAAATGCGGTATTGGGATAGTTGCCCTTGGCGCGATGGACCTTTGACTTTTGATAGAGGTATTGGGCGGATGATTGGGTATCGATCATGGTCTTGTACAGATAATCCACGGAGTGATCTGCACTGTTTTGGTATTGTTCGCCTAAGGTTTTCAAAAAAGGAACCTCTGTAGTTTTTCGCAATTGCATAGGCTTGCTCATCGCAAAGCCAGATCGCTCATAGCCCTTCATCGCCAGACTCAAGCTATCATCTATCTCCAAAGCGTAATGTGCCTCTTCACAGCCCGAGCAGTGATTGTCCAGAAAGCGGCCAATCCAACCCGTCGTCCAATTCTCCTTACTGCCACTCCCCGTTTGCCAAATATCCATTGATCGAAAATGAGAGCGATTGGGATTGGGATAACCCACACTATTGACAATGCTTAGCAAACCCTCATCATAGAGCTCGCGCAATCCAGTCATAGCTGGATGTAATCCCAAATCATCACTGACCCGCAAGACCTCTTCCTTACCCAAAGCCAAACTAGGTCGGTATTTATAGTACAAGTCATTGCGATAGGGAACAATGGTATTCAAGCCATCATTACCACCAGATAATTGGACAATGATGAGTATTTTTCCAGTTCGGCTAGCTCCTGCAGAATGCCCACCAAAGGCTTTCAAAAAAGAGGGAACCATTAATGCGGAGGAGGCCAGGGCCGAGTTTTTCAAAAAATGTCTTCTCTTCATTAGATTAGGGATTAACAGAGTTGATATTCTGGTAAAGTCATCAAGCGAACCGTCAGGCTTTTGATCTGAGTGGCTTTAGAGCGGTTGACGGTAAAATCGCGCATAAAGTCGGCGGTCCATTGAGGAGGGGTCGACAGTAGATAGCTTTGTATTTCTTCGAACAAGGTGGCTTCACTAGTCCTGCCAAAGACTTGAAGCATAGGTTTCAGGTCGATGGTGGCTTTTAGCTTACGGGCAGATTTGGAGCGTTTGAGGGCGGTGAGCTCTTCTTTTACTTTAAAATCGACTTCGGTTTCCTGAAAAACCAGGTTGGCTAAATTAAGCCTAATCATCAGCGTAGAATTGTCGATCCAGCTTTTTCCGCCTTCCCAGCCAGCAACATTAGGTGGGATAAAGAGAATTTGGCCCAGGGCCTTTTCTACAAATAGGATGGATCGATCTTCTTTCACTTCCACTTTTAGCTGCCGCATCATTCCCGCGAATAATTCTACTGGAGATTTGATGCGGTTACCCATATTGGCGGGGTCATAAAACCAATCGCTGCTGAACAAGTAGCGCATCGTTTTTCCAATATTATAGTTTTGTGCATAGAAGTAATCGCCCAATTCCTTCACCCGCTTTTCATTCACCTGTTCATTCACAAAAAAGCGATAGATTTTTCGGCTGATGAACAAAGCCGTTTCCTTTTTATCGAGAATGATATTGATGATGTCATCGCCATCAAAATTGCCCCGCTGGCCCATAAATTGTTTTTGGCCATAGTCGTGTTGGCGTTTGCGAAAGATAAAGTCGCCTTGGATATTGCTCGACCAGCCCGTGAAGGCGCGAGCAGCTTCCTTGATGTCTTTTTCCGTATACTGCCCTCGACCCAGCGTGAACAGTTCCATTAGTTCGCGGGCAAAATTTTCATTGGGCTGCTGTTTTCTGTTTTGTTGGTTGTTGAGAAAACGAATCATCGAGGGGTCTTTGGCCATCGACTGAACAAAATCGCGAAAATTGCCCAGCGCATATTGACGGATGGTCTTCAACTGGTGATAGGCCATTTTGGCATTTTTACTGACACAGGCAAAATGTCCATGCCAGAACAAGCACATCTTCTCCAATAAGGGACTCTCTTTAGGATCGGCCATGCGACTCACCCATTTGGCATTTTGCGTCACCATCAGTTCCTTAGTCTGCTTCTGAAGGCGCTTTTGCTCTGTCTTACTTAGCTTTTTGAATTCTGCCAGGGTCATATCTGGTCCCTTATCGCGACTATCCAGGGGGGCCACTTTTCCCGATTGACGAAATAATTCATCAATGGCCTTATCGCGAGACCAATGGCGACGAGTCGCCCACTCCTTGGGACTCATACCAAAACCGGCCCGCCAATAAAGGTGTTGAATTTGCTTTGTATCAGCCATAAATGAAGATTCTGTTTGCATACTAGGACTTATTTTAGCGAGCATCGTTTAATAGCCCCCTACCCTCTTAACCCTTTTTAACAAGTCCTGTTCAGCGAAGTACCTACTACAAAGTACCTGAGGGCTTCCTATCTTTTTTATTTCCAACGAAATAATGCCAAGAAATAGCGTAGTGGCACAGTTTTTACGCCTCCATATTGGGTTTGCCCTCTTGCTATACCCTATTTTTACAGCAAAAAGTTTATGAAAGGGATATTGTGTAGCCTGTTCTTCTGCCTGAGTTTTCTGATGTGTTCACCGGAAAAGCCAGCTTCCTCCTCCATTCAAACGGTAAGCCTAACAAGTGATGACAAAGATAAGCTACTAGCTAAAATTAAAGCGCTTGAGGAAGAACTCAAGGAAAAAAGCAAGAAATCCCTTCATTTGCCAACGGCCCAACAGCTTTTAGCGCTCAGTAAGCAGTTTGTAGAAGCCTTTCCCAAAGCCCCCCAAACGCCCGCCATCTTGTTTAGGACTGCCGACTTGGCTAGGGGGATGGGAGAATATGGCCAAGCAATAAAGTACTGGGGACTGTTGTATAATGATTATAGCGACTTTGAAAAGGCACCAGATGCTGAGTTTATGATTGCCTTTACCTATGAGAATTTTTTAAACGATAAGCAGCAAGCCAAAGGCTATTACGAGCGTTTTCTCCAAAAATACCCCGACCATCATTTGGCTGAACAGGTAAAAGCCATTTTGGAAAATATCGACAAATCACCTGAAGAGCTGATCAAATCATTTCAGGAAAAAAGACAGGAAAAAAAATGATTGGAGGACACTTAGCTGTTATGGATTTGTTAAAATCAGTCTACTAAACGGTTAGTAGCCTACTCGTGGCGTTTAGAGGAAGGCGCGACATCTGGATTCTTTTTATCTTGGACGCTTATTGACTATTCGCATCATTTAATAGAGAAATATGAGATGGATTTTTGTACTTGCCTTGGTCCTTTCCGCTAATGCTTATACACAAGCACAAGGCATTGATTTTTTTCACGGATCCTGGGAAGAGGCTCTGGAAGAAGCCCAAAAGCAAGAAAAGGTTATTTTCGTTGATGCCTATACCACTTGGTGTGGTCCCTGCAAACGCATGGCTAAAACGGTGTTTACCAATGATAAAGTTGGTGAATACTACAACAGTAATTTTATCTGTATGAAGATCGATATGGAAAGCCAAGCTGGTGGGCGCTTCATGGCCAAATACCCAGTCGCTGCTTATCCAACACTCTACTATATAGATGGCAGTGGCAAAGTATTGATGAACATCAAAGGTGCCCAGAACGTAGACAATTTTCTCCATTTAGGACAATCTGTGCTTTCGCAAATGGACAATAGCCAGCAGTATGCAGAGGCTTATGAGGCAGGTGACCGCAGCCCAGAACTCTTGCTCAAATACGTTAAAGCCCTCAATAAGGCAGGAAAGCCCAGCTTAAAGATTGCCAACGAGTACCTAAAATCCCAAAAAGACCTCACTACAGAAGATAATCTCCGTTTTATCTACGAGGCTACAACCCAGGCTGATTCCCGCGTTTTTGACCTAATGATCAAACACCGAGAAGCCATTACAAAATTAGTGGGCAAAAAGGAGGTTAGCGAGAAAATCCAGTCGGCTTGTCTTCGCGCTTCTCAAAAAGCCATCAAGTATCAGAGCGCAGATTTGCACGAAGAGGCGAAAGAGAAAATGAGAAAACACCTTCCTAAAGCAGAAGCTGCTGCCTTAGCCATGGAAGCAGATTTGGACTATTACAAATCTGTAGCAGATAGCAAAAACTACCTCAAAGCTTGTAGTGCCTATGTGAAAAAAGAGGCGAAAAACAACGCTATCTTACTCCATCAATTGGCGCAAGATATTGAAGCGGGTTTCTCCGATGATGACAAAGCCATGAAGCAGGCAGAAAAGTATGCCAAGAAAGCCGCTGAAAACGGCGGGCGCTATGACTACTACTTCACCTATGCCTATATTCTTTATAAGAATGGCAAAAAATCAGATGCCTTGAATATGGCGCGTAAGTCGCTCAAATTGGCCGAAGAGACCAAAGGCGATAAGCGCAATATCAATATACTGATCAAAAAGATCGAGGAGAGCTAGAATGCTGGCTAAGCCCTTAAATCATTTCAAAACAGATAGCAAGTTTATTCATGAAAAAAGTACTTTTTCTACTTCCGGCCCTCTTGTTAAGCCTTACCTTGGTCCAAGCCCAAGGCATTCAGTTTGAGCAAGACAAATGGGATGATATCCTGGCAGCAGCCAAAGAACAAAATAAACTGATTTTTGTCGATGCTTACACAACCTGGTGTGGCCCTTGTAAAAAAATGACCAAAGAAATCTTTCCTGAGGAAAAAGTAGGCAACTTCTTCAATAAGCATTTCATCAATGTCAAAATGGATATGGAAAAGGGCGAAGGCCCTCAAATGGCCCAACGCTATAGTGTCATGGTCTATCCTACCCTACTCTTTATTGCAGGAGATGGCACATTAGTACACCGCACAGCAGGTTTTCACAATCTAGATCAGTTTTTGGAATTGGGTAATATCGCTATCGACCCCAGTCGCCGTATGTCCGCCATGGACGAACGCTATGCGAAAGGCGATCGCGATCCAGAATTTCTATATGCCTATACGCTATCGCGCTATGAAGCTATGGACGGCTCCCATGCCCAAATTGCAGAAGAATACATGGCCAGCCAAAGCGATTGGAGTACTTTGGAAAATATGAACTTCGTCTTTGCCTTTACCAATAGCACGGAATCCAAGATGTTTGAATACCTAATCGAACATCGCGATCGGTTTATTCAGGTATTTGGCCAAAGAGAGGTCACCGCCCGACTACAAGAACTCATCTACAACTCCGTCTACGACTCTAAAGAAAAATCCAGCTTGGAACAAGTCGACGAACTGTTCGCCAGAGCCTATCCCGAAAAGGCCGAACAGCTTTCTAGCAGTTTCCGCATGACCTACTACCGCCAAGCTGGCGATCGCGATAATTATGCCAAGGCCGCCATCAATTACTTCAAAAAGTACGATAATAATCCAGACGAACTCAATGAGGCCGCCTGGACTTTCTTCCGGGTTATAAAGGACAAAAAGATGCTCAAAAAGGCCATCAAATGGTCAAAGCGCTCTATCAAACTGGATGATAATTACTACAATAATGACACCCTGGCCGCCTTGTATGCCAAAACGGGCAAAAAGAAAAAGGCCATCAAAGCAGCTCGCCGTGCGATAGGCATTGCTGAAAGTGCTGGTATCGATCACTCTGAGACAGATAAATTGTTGAAGGATCTGCTGGGAGATACAGGTGTGGAGATGTAGAGATTGACACGCTTTAGTGTTGGAAAAGCCGAGATGTTGGATAGCATCTCGGCTTTTTTCGTGGACTGAGGTGAGGGAGAAAGCTGCTGTGCAGCAAGTGGTCTAATTTCTTAATATTAAATAATTATTACATGTGTTAATATTAAAATTAGCTCCCATTCCCTGATTCATTGCCTGCATCTTGCCCACAGGTACAACAAATACAAACAAAAAGGCTGGCGCCAGCCAGTCACTAACAAACCAATCCGGCTATGATTTATCAAATCTTTCGATATATCCTTGGCTTAGCTGCGAGGATATACTTCAAAAAAATAACTATTATTTCTGACCAAGCCTTACCAAAAGATAAGGGGCTCGTCTTGGTCGCCAATCATCATAGTGGGGTCATGGACGCGATCCTCATTGCGATCATTAGTCCACGACCACTGCTATTTTTAACTCGTGGCGAATCTTTTGATACGCCACTCAAACGGTGGATGTGGTCTTTGCTCAACATGATCCCCATTTATCGACCACATATCACCCCAAAATTGAGCGCCAAGAACAAAGGGATCATGCAGCATTGCCGAAAACAATTGCTAAAGGGTAAGGCCCTTACGATTTTTCCAGAGGGGCTCAGCCAAACTGCCCGCCGATTGAAGACCATAAAAACAGGAGCGGCTCGCATCGTTTTGGAAGCCGCAGCGGAAGGAGGCTATGCTGATGAATTGGTCTTGGTGCCTATTGGATTAAATTACAGCAATCCCCATCGCTTCCGCTCAGAGGTGCTTATTAATATTGGCCCACCAATCGAACTGGAGGAGGATTATCAAGTCCATCAAAAAGATCAACGAAGGGCTGTTCAGCAATTGAGTGGAAAGATCGCGGACTCCTTAGAAGCACTAATTATCCATTTGCGATCTCCTGACTTAGATCCGCTATACGACCAATTATATCAAGTCCACCAAGAGGTATTGTGTCAGGCGGCCCGACCTTTTCCCAAACGGGTATTTAAAGAGCAACAACACTTGGCTCAAACCCTTCAGCATTTATACGATCAAAATCCTCAAGCTATCCAACAGCTTAAAAAGACGATGGACGCTTACATGGGCTTACACATTTTATTGCGACAAAAACGCCAGGAGGTACTTCGCGGTAAGTTGCGCTACCAGCGAATGATCCAGCAGTTGGTTTTTCAGTATGCTAAGGTGCATTACTTCCTTGTTATGCACACGACGCGCTATCTCACTGAAAGATGGACCAAGCGACCCGATTTTTATGGAACCCTCTTACTTTGTCTTGGTACATTGATGAGCATGATTTGGCTGCCATTGCAAATTGGAATAGCTTATTGGATAGGTGGCATTGCCTTGGGTCTTTTATACGGGAGTAGTTTGATTGCTATTCTTCCTATAGCATTAGCCCAATACGATCAACAGCAAGTTATTTGTAAGATCACGACGGGAAAGACAGATGATTTATCTCATCGACAATTGGAGACTTACCGCCTAGAAATCATTGATCTTTTGAATGATCATAAGCTGGTGCGAACGAAAAGTAAGCTTTCCTAAATAATAATCTGAGTGAATGCCTCGCCCTATTCAAGTAGTCCGTCCAGCCAATGGATGATATTGAGTAGCAGTTGATAGTTCTCTGGTGCCGCAGGATTATTCATCCCCATTTTCACTTTTTGCGGTCCGGCCAATTGAGCGGTAAACATGGCGGCTTCTCCAAAGGCAACAACCTTTCCTTTGCCAAAACTGCGATAGGCTCCTTGTATCCAGTCTTTGGCACTGTGTCGAGGCGTTTGAGGTTCAAAAACCCAAGCGGTATCTGGAAGTAGGTTGATATATGGCTCATCAAATATTAGAATGGGCTTTGCTTCTTCAGGGATTTTAAAGGCTTGCCCCGTAAAAGTGGCCACTTGTTTGACGCGTTCATCAGCATTTCTGCCATTGGTAATAAGGCTTTCTACCAGTGTTTTCTCCTCAAGGTTAAAGATAGCTGGGCCTCTTTTTAGGGTATCCAAAACAAAACCATTGGTAAATTCAAAACCAAAGGCGCTTGCCAAGTCTTCGGCAGCACCTGCCATTGGCATATGGTCAGCGATCAAAAACAGGCTTCCTCCTTCGGCCACCCAATTTTTGAGGACCTCAATCTCCTTTTGGCTAAAAGCAGAGAAATTAGGAAGAAACCAATGCTCTACATTCTTCTCATTTAAGGCATTGGAAATAACCAAAATTTTTCCTTTGGCTAATTTTTTTGGCTTAAAAACCCCTTGATAAGCCTGGACCTGATAGCCATCTCTTTCCAGTAGATTAGAAAAAGCTTTGTAGCGCCCTTCTTTGGTGTGGAAGTTGAAATGCCCTTCGTCAATGAAGACCACAGGACCTTGCCCCTTTGCGTATGCGGGCTGTGAAATTGGTGGTTCAAAGTCTGTATCAGCATCTTGCTGGGCAAGAAGACCGCAAGGGAGGAAGGCCAAAAGAATAAAAAAGAGTCTAGGCATCATCTTAACATTTAAAGGACAATAATCCAGCCCAATACCTTATAGGTCAATCTCCATCAATACTGGACAATGGTCTGAATGAACCACATCATTAAGCTGAAAGGCATCAATGATTTGATCCTTCATATTATCACTCACGGACTGGTAGTCAATTCGCCAGCCCTTATTATTGGCGCGGGCATTAGCGCGATAGCTCCACCAACTGTATTCCACCCGATCTGGATGGCAATGGCGAAAAGCATCAGTAAAGCCATTCTTAAACCAATCTGTTAGCCAGGCCCTTTCTTCAGGAAGAAAACCAGAGTTATTTTTGTTGCCCTTGGGATTGTGGATGTCGATTTCGTGATTGGCAATGTTGTAATCACCAACAATAATCAGCTTAGGTCGTTCCTTTCGCAATGCTTCGATCCATTGGGCAAAATCATCCAGGAAACCCATTTTAAAATCCTGCCGCTCGTCGCCGCTGGTTCCAGAAGGGAAATAACAATTAAGTAAGGTCCACTCACCAAAGTCAGAACGGAGGACGCGCCCTTCGCGATCGTATTGCTCTATTCCACATCCCGCAACAACCTGATCGGGGGCCTGCTTGGATAGGGTCAGTACACTGCTATATCCCTTTTTCTCTGCGGAATGCCAAAAGTGGTGATAGCCCAATTCTTCGAATAGACTGGTATCCACCTGTTCCTGATGGGCCTTTGTTTCTTGAATACATACGATATCGTATTGCCCCTCTTTCAACCACTCAACAAATCCCTTTTTTAGCGCTGCGCGAATGCCATTGACATTGTAGGATATAATGTGTTTAGACATGAGTTTTTATTAGCGAAGATAAGTCTTAAGCTTGATTTATTCCGTCTTTATTGCGCTTTTTGAAAAAGGGAAGCAGGCAAGCTGAAAGTGAATAATACTAAGCAAAATTGCTTCCGCACTTGTCGCCTAAATCTCCTATCTTTGTTTTTATGCTACGTACTGAAAACCTCACTTTTTCCTACGATGGCCAGCAGGAGCTACACTTCCCAGACATCAACTGTCAACAAGGTGCAAATTGTCTTTTGCTGGGCCAGTCTGGTAGTGGCAAAACCACCTTACTTCATTTACTTGGAGGGCTTCGCAGTCCACAAGAAGGCAAGGTGATCATCAAAGATACTGATTTGGGTCAGCTCTCTACGGAGGCATTGGATCGCTTTCGCGGCCAACATATAGGCATTGTTTTTCAGCAATCGCATTTTATCCGATCCTTATCTGTTTTGCAAAATCTAGCCATTGCCCAATACTTATCTGGAACTCCCTCTGATCCCCAGCGCCAATTGCACCTACTGGAACGGCTCAATATCGCCTACAAAAAAGATGCTCACCCAGAAACACTCAGCCAAGGCGAACAGCAACGCCTGGCTATCGCTCGAGCACTGATTAACAAACCTGAATTGATCCTAGCGGACGAACCAACTTCCGCGCTCGACGATCAAAACTGTGAGGAGGTTACGCAACTCTTGGAAACACAGGCTCGCGAAGAAAACGCCACCCTGCTCATCGTCACCCATGATAATCGACTCAAATCGCGATTTGATCAACAGATTGTTCTGGATCATCACCTGACAAAGCCCTAGAGACGCATGAATTTATTAAAACTCAGCTGGAAGAATCTTTTATATAGCCCCTGGTCCTTATTGCTTAGCTTGATTCTCTTTGCTTTGGGTACAGGGCTGGTCTCGCTGCTGCTGCTACTCAATACTCAAATTCAGGAGAAATTTGAGAAAAACCTGGCAGACATTGACCTAGTCATTGGTGCCAAGGGTAGCCCCATGCAATTGATCCTTTGCAATATGTATCATGTCGATAATCCCACTGGGAATATCTCGCTAGAAGAAGCTCGCCCTTTTCTCAATCCCAAACATCCGCTCATTCGCCTGGCCGTTCCCTTGTCTTTGGGGGATAGTTATCGCAGTCATCGCATTGTGGGAACAACCCCTGAACTGGTCGATTCGATCTATGAAGGACGTATTGCCGAAGGAAAGCGATGGGCAAATGATTATGAGGTCAATATAGGCGCTGCCGTGGCCGAAGCTACCCAACTCAAAATTGGTGATCAATTTTACAGTTCACATGGATTTGCCGACGATGGCATCAATGTTCATGATCACGGGCAGCAATTCAAGGTAGTAGGTATACTTGAACCCAGTGGCTCAGTACTAGATCAACTCATTCTAACCACTCCTCGCACGGTTTGGTTGGTTCATGATCATGAGGAGCATGACCATAAGGGGGAAGACCATGAGGGACATGACCATGAAGGACACGAC
>JBCBDH010000094.1:0-13316 GCA_038529855.1 Bacteroidota bacterium
AGTTTGGCCATTACTAGCATCATTCAGATCAACTTGTGCAAAGCTGAGCGAGGAGATGAAAAGTAAAAAAACAATGAATAGTAATGGTTTTTTCATATATACCTTTTTAAAAATCTATACTGCCATACTACAAAATAAGTGAATAAAGGGAGTATTACAAGTACCCATACCAGCCTTTAAATGTTTTTTAACAACTGTAAAACAATAAAACCAGCATTTGGATGCAGAAAGCTCAAAAATCAAACCAATTTTAAATTAAAATATATGTTTGATTTTTAATAAATTGCTTGTGCTTGACCCTTTATAAGGATCATCCACGTTTGTTTTGTTTACGGATTTAAAGTTTTTGGAGGAGGATCGCTTTTTGTCGACGACCATCTGGTCGAAAGGTGTAGAGCAGGTAGAGCCCTGGAGGAAGGTGGCCGATAGAAAGGGATGAATGGAGATCAGTTCCTTGTTCTTCGACCCATACATGACCCAATATATCGCAGATCTGAACATACTCAAATTTGTTTTTACTGCTTATTGTGACATGGTCACCAGGACAGGGATTAGGAAATACTGTAATGGGTACTTCTGTAGGTTCTTGTACGCTGACCAAGCCATTATCCGCCTGATAGTTTGCTAATAATTGCTGAGTACTGTCTTCTCTTAAGTAAAGCAATAATTGCACCTCGCCTTGGCCTCCGCGCTCATTGGGAGAAAAGTGACAATCTAGGTTGGTATTTTGCCCTGCTTCCAGGCTAAAAATCCCTTGTGCCTGGTCTGGCGGCGCACATACGATATCCGAGCAAACATAGGATTCCCATCCGCTGGGAAGGGCATTGACCTTGCGCTCCCAAATGATGACTAGGGTTTTATCTGTAGCATTCTGCACTTCGATATGTGCCGTAATTTCCTCGGTTTGTTCATCCAAATCATTGGAGAAAGCCAAATCTGTACTCAAGGAAAAAGGAGCTTGTGCTTGGAGACCAATGCTACAAAGTAAAAGAAAAGACCAATAAAAGAAGCGAATCTGCCACATGGTACAAACATAAAACAGTCCGATAACATATGATCGGACTGTTGGTATAATATCACAATATAAATTCAAAAAGTCTTAGCGCTGACTTTCTGTGCTTATCTTCTGGAAAAGCTTGGCCTTCAGGGGCTTGTTTTTCCAATCGAAAAAGCGAATCAGGTAGCTGCCGTCTGCCAAATCGCTAACATCGTAAGAAGACTCAGGTTGAAGCACCTGGTATTCCTTGAGCATAGAACCATTTAAGGTATACACGCGAATCATCCGAACACGGCTATTGTCCGAAATTTTGATGTAATTGACAGAAGGATTGGGAAACACCTGCACATCAAACTCAACGGCTTGGGTAGTGGTCGTAGTTGGTGTTTGATGGTTGTAATTGGGACGATCGCTCGTTCCACACTCCATACTGCCATAGCCACAAGACTGTGAATAGGCAAGTGATCCAATAAATAAAAAAGTAAATAAGAGTAGGTTTTTTTTCATACCAGCAATTTTAATAATTGGAGAATAGTTTAATATACAAAATTTAAACAGGTAAATCTACTCTTTGTTGAAACTAAAATAATCAGCTACAACAGCTCCTTAAAATAAGCCGTAAAGTCAGCAATGCTCATCGATCCTTTATCGCCTTCTCCTTGACGACGCACTGAGACGGTTCCCGCCTCCAATTCCTTTTCCCCAACGATCAACATGAAGGGTACTTTCCGTAATTCCGTATCGCGAATCTTGCGACCGATGGTCTCGTTGCGATCATCCACATAGCCACGGATGTCGTGAACAGCCAGTTCTTCTTTAATCTTTTGCGCATACTCCTCAAAACGTTCACCAATAGGAAGAATGGCAAACTGTTCTGGTGATAGCCAAAGTGGGAATTTACCAGCACAATGCTCAATCAAAACACCAATAAAGCGCTCCAAAGAGCCAAAGGGAGCTCGGTGAATCATGACAGGGCGATGTGTTTTGTTATCCTTACCAATGTATTCCAGTTCAAAGCGCTCTGGAAGATTGTAATCCACCTGAATGGTTCCCAGCTGCCAAGAGCGACCCAAAGCATCTTTGACCATAAAGTCGAGTTTAGGGCCATAGAAGGCGGCTTCGCCTAATTCTGTGGTGGTCTCCATCCCAGCCTCTTTGGTCGCGTCAATGATGGCTTGTTCGGCCTTTTCCCAGTTTTCATCTGACCCAATGTATTTTTCCTTATTCTCTGGGTCTCTTAAGGAAATTTGAGCAGTGAAATTTTCAAAACTTAACTTCTTAAGAACCATCATCGTCAGATCGAGTACATTTAAAAATTCCCCTTTTAATTGCTCTGGGGTACAGAAGATATGACCATCGTCCTGTGTAAATCCACGAACCCTTGTCAAGCCATGCAGCTCGCCGCTTTGCTCATAGCGATAGACCGTACCAAATTCTGCAACTCGGAAAGGTAGATCGCGATAGGAGCGGGGCTTATGACTGTAGATTTCGCAATGGTGTGGGCAATTCATTGGTTTGAGCAGGAATTCCTCTCCTTCTCTTGGTGTAGTGATCGGGCGGAAGCTATCCTCTCCGTATTTCTCCCAGTGACCAGAGGTGATGTATAGATCTTTTTTCCCAATGTGAGGGGAAATGACAGGGGTATAGCCCCTTTTGATTTGTTCTTGTTTAAGAAAATCTTCCAATCGAGTTCGCAGAGCTGTACCTTTGGGTAGCCAGATGGGAAGCCCAGAGCCAACCCTCTCGGAAAACATAAAGAGTTCCAATTCTGCACCTAGCTTTCTGTGATCGCGTTTCTTGGCTTCTTCGAGTAGCCTCAGGTATTCTTCCAATTCTTTTTGCTTTTGGAAAGTAATACCATAGATGCGTGTCATCTGGGGCCGATTTTCATCCCCCAGCCAATAAGCGCCAGCTATATTCATCAGTTTTACGGCTTTGATCTTTTCGGTATTCTCGATGTGTGGTCCTCTACAAAGATCGACGAAGTTGCCCTGTTGATAAAAAGTAATGTGGCCATCGTCCAGGCGGTCGAGCAATTCGAGCTTGTATTGATCTCCTTTTTCTTTAAAGTATTCGATAGCATCGCCCTTGGAGATTTCCTTGCGTTCGAAGGCATTTTTCTCTCTAGCTAGTTCGATCATCTTTTTTTCGATAGCGGGTAGATCTGCCGCTGTGATTTGGCGATCTCCAGTATCGATATCGTAGTAAAATCCTTGAGCGATGGCGGGGCCAATTCCAAATTTGGTGCCTGGGTAGAGATTCTCCAGAGCCTCTGCCATTAGGTGGGCGGAAGAGTGCCAGAAGGTTTCCTTTCCCTCATTATCCTGCCAGGTCAATAGCTGGAGCGTCGCATCTTGGGTGATTGGGCGGGTCGCATCCCATACTTCTCCATTGACTTTTGCGGAGAGTACTTTTTTGGCCAGGCCGTGACTAATAGACTTTGCAATATCCTTGGCAGAGCTGCCCGCTTCGTATTCGCGGATATTGCCATCTGGAAAAGTAATCTTGATCATGACATTTAAATATTTAATGGAATAACCTGTCTACGTTTTTTTGTGAAAAAAAGTTTGACAAACTGAGAGATAATTCAGTCCCAATTTGGCTGCGTAAAATTAGTAATTTTTAAAAACTGTTGCTGCAGTGGACGGAGAGAAGTCATTATCTTTTTTGTCGCTTTAAATCAAAGTACCCTTTTGGAGCAATGAGGTATTTGGAGTAGGGTGGGGCAGGAAGGAAAAAAGGCTTGATGTAGAGACCTTTGGTTAGGAAAGAGAAAGGTCTCTACATAGGCTATTTAAGCAACTTCGAAAGTGATCTTTAGATTAACACGGAATTCTTGTACTTTTTCCTTATTGACGACCACGCTCTGAGATTGTACATAGGCAGAACGAATATTTTTTACCGATTTAGAAGCTCTTTTCACGGCTTTGCGGGTAGCATCTTCCCAACTTTTTTCGGAGTTAGCAAGTACTTCGATAACTTTTAGAATAGCCATAGTATTGGATTTAATGAGTAAATTAAATAGCTTATTGATCGTTCGATGGGTGAGATAGACGATAAATATAGTATTATAAATCCAAACGACAAGTTGTATCCCTATTTTATCGCTAATAGAGTTCGTATTAACATTGTTGTAATTAATGCATTTAGATATGGAACATGCAATCCTTGAGGAGGTATTTAAGGGAAATACCTTCTCCACAGAAGAACTCACCACCATTGGTGCTTCCTTGAGGAGAATTGACCTGAAGAAGGGAGACCTTTTGTTGAATGAAGGCCAAACTGTTTTATATACCCATTTTGTGTATAGTGGCTGTTTGAGAACCTATTTTATTGACGGGGATTCAGGCAAAGAGCATACCTTGCAATTTGCTATTAAAGATTGGTGGATCAGTGACTACACTGCCTTTTTTACAGCAGATAAAGCCATGATGAACATTGAGTGTATCCAAGATGCGACCATCTATAAGTTGTCGAGAAGAAGCATGGAGCAATTGTATGTGGATATCCCAAAATTTGAGACCTTCTTTAGAAAAAAGCTCGAGAGGAGGTTTATGGCACTTCAAAAGCGGGTTTTAGGTAATCTGGCACAATCAGCAAAAGAGCGATACCTCTCCTTTATCCATACTTACCCAAGTATTGAGCAAAATGTAAAAAACTACCACATCGCCTCCTTTTTAGGCATTACTACAGAGAGCCTGAGCAGAATACGAAAAGAAATTACACAATAAGCCTTTCTTATCATACATCAATTTTTCAGGGTAGTAAGCTACCTAATTTTGCAGCATTAAATCATCTTAATCAATCATTTTTATGAAAAAGATATTATTAGTGCTGACCAGCCACGATCAATTAGGAGATACTGGAAATAGAACTGGTTTTTGGTTAGAGGAATTTGCCGCACCCTACTATTTTTTTAAAGACAAAGGGGTAGACATAACCCTAGCTTCCCCAAAAGGCGGCCAAGCTCCCATCGACCCCAAAAGTGAACTGCCAGACTTCCAAACTCCTTCTACGATAAGGTTTAAGGAAGATAAAGCAACACAAGAGGTCTTATCCAAAACGGTCAAATTAGAAAGCGTTGATCACCAGGATTACGATGCGGTTTTCTATGCAGGCGGATATGGACCGCTTTGGGATTTGGCCAATGATAAGATCTCCATTGCCTTGATAGAATCTTTCTATAATAATAACAAACCCGTTGGCTCTGTTTGCCATGGACCAGCTGTTTTTAGACATACCAAGACGGCAGATGGTCGTGCTTTAGTAGAGGGTAAAAAAGTAACGGCTTATTCCAACTCGGAAGAAGAAGCGGTTCAATTTACAGACATCGTTCCTTTCTCAGTAGAAGATATGTTGAAGGAAAACGGTGGGCTTTATGCTAAAGGCCAAGATTGGCATCCACATGCACTGGAAGATGGCTTGTTGGTTACGGGACAGAACCCAGCCTCTTCTGAGCTGGTCGCTGATTTGTTATTGAAAAAGCTATCCTAAGAAAGGAGTAAGGAGAAAAGGCTTTTAAGATTTAGCGGCCTGTTTAATAGCTTCGTAAAGTAGTTGCTCATCTCCGCTTTCATATCGACGTTTCTGATAGGTGATTTCTCCAAGGCCATTAAAGACGAATACCTGAGGCAGACCATTCAAATTGCCAGGTAGGATATAGCGGAATTCTCGCTTGTGATCATTATAGCTTTCCCAGGGCCAATTGCTTTCATTGACGCGTTTGACGAAATCGGGATAGCGCTTTTGAAAATCAGTTGAAATGGCGACGAGTTGGAAGTTGGTCTCTGATTGCCATTGATCAAATTCCTTTTCGATAGCGGCCAATTCCAAACGGCAGGGGTAGCAGGTGGTAAGCCAAAACAGCAAAACGGTGGGTTGACCACCTTTAGCCAATAGTTCATCTGATCGAATCAGTTCCCCTTTGGCAGTCTTGAGTTCTATGTCAAAGGGGAATTCTGCTTTGATTTCAGATTTGGGTCTTGGATTTTCGATGATGATATAATCCTGTTTGGGCTTGACGGTATCTTTAGCCACCACTTGCCTTGGTGATGGCTGAGTATTACTATCTGGACTTTGTTGTTTTTGCACAGTGTCTGAAGCACAAGCCATTAGGCAAAGGAGGCTGAATAAGAATAGATATTTCATTGTTGTGGAATTACTCATTTACTGGATGCTGCTGACTTTACTGCTGGCTTTCTGCTTTTAGTTTATCAAGGGCTTGTTGGGCCCTGTCAAAACTAGGGTACAAATTCAATGCCTGTTGATAATCATTCATCGCTGCTTCGCGCTCGCCTCTGCTCTCTGCCGCAACCCCTCTGTAGTAATAACCCATGATATGAGTTGGTTTCATTTTGACCGTTAGATCAAATTGCATGTAGGCTTCTTGAATGGAGTCTAACTCCATATAAGCCAGACCCATATTATAATAGGCATCGGCATATTGAGGATCGACTTTAGAGAGTGCTTTATAGTTTTCAATGGCTTCGTTAAGCTGACCTTGATTGTGCAGATAAGTGGCTTTGGCAAAAAGGGCATCTATATTTTCAGGAGCAACGCGAAGGGCGTTCTCGTAATATTGGATGGCGAGTTTGTTCTCTTTGGAGGCAAACAAATTGCCAAGTTTTACCCATACCTCATGTAAATCTGGATCATTTTCGACAGCTGTTTGATAGCTATTGATGGCTCGATTTTGATCTCCCATGTCTTCAAATATCCTTCCAAGCATAAAATAGGCTTCTGCATTTTGGGCATCGAGTTTTAGCAGTTGATCAATACTTTTTAAGGCATTATCATGTTGCTTGATGATCAAATAAAATTCTGATATCTTAAGCAAGGAAGGAATACTTTCTGGAAAGCGTTTGACCACACGCTCCATCGTCTGAATGGCCTTTCTGGACTTAAAATAATCCATATACACATCAGCTAGAAGGTGTGGATAATTCAAATTGGTAGAATCTAGCCGAATGGCCTCCTGAAGATCGGTGATGGCCTCATCATAGCCTTCTTTGTCGTAGAAGGCCTGAGCTCTTTGTGCATAAAGGTCGGCATCCTTAGGATTATCAGCAATTTTAAAAGATAGCGAATTGATCAGGGCATTCTCTGGATTTGCTGTTGCTACAGGATTGACTTTTTCAGCTTGGCTGATAGGCTTTTCTTCTTGGCAAGCTACTAGACTCAGCAGCGCGAAAAGCGGTAGAATGAAATACCAATTATTTGTTATCATCGGACAAGATTATATGCTTTTGCAAAAATAGTTGATTCCTCCAAGCGATACAAATGCCAACTCGTGTAGTCGGGTAAATGAATGGTGAATGTATCGCGAGGCTGACTGAGTGGAGTCTCAAAAAACAAAATGTCGGACCCCACGCTTGGGAATCCGACATTTTAACCGATTGATAAAATCGGTTTAGCCATTCATAGAAATTAAGAATTCTTCATTGCTGGAAGTATGCAGCATATGTTTGCGGAGGAATTCCATAGCTTCTTCTGGTTTCATATCCGCTAAGTGATTGCGCAAAATAAACATGCGCTGTAAGGTATCCTTGTCCAAAAGCAAGTCTTCGCGACGTGTACTGGACTTGGTCAGGTCGATGGCTGGATACATTCGCTTGTTGGCCAAGGAACGATCAAGCTGAAGCTCCATATTACCTGTACCTTTAAATTCTTCAAAGATTACCCCATCCATTTTAGAACCCGTATCGATCAATGCCGTAGCGAGAATAGTGAGGGAACCACCGTGTTCAATGTTTCTGGCAGCACCAAAGAAATTCTTGGGTTTGTGCAGTGCATTAGCTTCCACACCACCAGAAAGTACCTTACCACTAGCAGGAGCTACCGTATTGTAAGCTCTGGCCAGACGAGTGATGGAGTCGAGCAAAATAACGACATCATGCCCACTTTCTACCAAGCGCTTGGCCTTCTCAAGAACGATACCAGCTACCCGAACGTGGTTGTCGGCAGGCTCGTCAAAAGTAGAAGCGACGACTTCGGCATTTACAGAACGCTTCATATCAGTAACCTCTTCCGGACGTTCGTCGATGAGTAGGACGATGAGATAACAATCTGGATGATTTTTGGCAATCGCATTGGCAATATCCTTCAATAAGAAAGTTTTACCAGATTTAGGTTGTGCTACAAGCAATCCTCTTTGTCCTTTTCCAATAGGTGTAAAAAGATCAATCATCCGATTGCCAAAATCACGACCAGTAGGAGAACTGTTAAGTGTAAACTTTTCATCTGGGAAAAGTGGCGTTAGGTAGTCAAAAGGTACGCGATTGCGGATATCAATAGGATCCAATCCGTTGATCATAGATACGCGCAATAAGGCAAAGTATTTTTCTCCTTCCTTAGGTGGGCGAATAGCCCCACGAACAGTATCTCCTGTCTTTAAACCAAACAATTTGATCTGAGAAGGCGAAACATAAATATCATCTGGAGAGGTGAGGTAATTGTAGTCTGCAGAACGCAAAAAACCGTAGCCATCAGGCATCATTTCCAAAATACCCTCTCCCTCAATAATTCCATCCAATTCGATATTGAACTTTGGAGTAGAGGATTCTTCAGCAGCAACAGGTGCTTGTTGGCGACGCTCATAGGACCCTTCCTGTTGCGTTTGTTTGGAGCGACTGTCTTTGTAATCGCTTGTTCTTCTTGATCTGGTTTCCCTTTGTTCGCGATAATTGCCTCGATCTCTGGTATCTCTACTACTTCGCTCTCTTGTCTCCTCTCTTTCTTCACTTTGCTCTTGCTCCTGTGGTGCTTCAACATTGGCCTCTGTAGGTTCTTCCTCCTGGGGCGGCTCCTCCTCAAATTCAGGAGCTGCTGCTACCTCTTTTTCCCTTTCTCGCTCTCTTTCTTCCGAGGCACTCACTTTTCTTCGGGTTCTTCTCCTTCTAGGAGATTCACCTTCACTACTTTCAGTTTTTGTATGTCGACTAGTTCTTCTCACGGTTGTTTCTTCCGCTTCTACCTCTGCATTGTTTTTTTCCTCCTCTTCTGGACTCTCTTCTTCTTGCTCGGCAGCATCCTCATTTCCGGCGAGAGCTTGTTGGTCTAAAATCTTATAGATGAGTTCTTGCTTATTTAAACGTTTATATGCTTTTAGTCCTAGTTGCTCAGCCAGTTCCTTCAACTCCGGAACCAGCATATCGTTCAGTTGCAATATATCGTACATATGAATGTTTATGTTATTTGTATTATTTTGTCTTACAAGTGGGATTACTTGGATTGATCTAGAAGGATTTAAAAACCCATTAATTCAATAAGCTCTTTTACTTCGCTACAAGCAACAACCAAATAAACCGGGTTTTAGTCGTGGGGATTGCAATAAGCATGATGAAAAACTGTCCACCTCTTAAAATACTCAGAACACTATGTAGTTACTTGAAAATTAAAATAAAGTGGGAACATCAGAAGGAAAAGCATTTATGATAAAACTAGCTGTACTGTTGTTGAATCACAAACCTGGTGTGCTTATTCTCGCTGCGACAAAAATACATTTTATTTTGAAATCAAATAGTATCTTTGCAAAAATTTAACGAAAACTTTTCCACAAAGTTTTGCTTTGAGTCCGTTTTTTTTCTATTTCTGTCAATTTTTAGAATACAACTAAGCTACCTTTATGTTAAGAGTACCTACTATACGAGAGGAGAAAGACCGCATTATCAAGGGTTTGAAGATCCGAAATTACCCTCAAGAAGCACTGTCTATCGTCGATGATATCATTGCACTCGACGACCAACGCAAACACATCCAAACAACGCTAGATGAGCTGTTGAGCAATAATAAGCGCCTATCTAAGACCATCGGCGATTATTATAAGCAAGGCAAAAGAACAGAAGCCGAGGCCCTCAAGCAAGAGGTAGCACAAGGTAAGGAAAAGACAAAAGCGCTGCAACAGCAACTAAACGAAATTGGAGAAAAGCTCGAATTAAGTCTACTGTCCTTACCTAATACCGCCCAAGAGATTGTCCCTCCGGGTCGTACAGATGAAGATAATGTGGTATTTAAGGAATGGGAAGGCGATCTGCCTGAGCTTGGCTCGGATGCAGAGGCACACTGGGACTTGGCCAAACGATATGGACTTATTGATTTTGAACTTGGGGCCAAAATCACGGGTGCGGGCTTCCCTTTATTTCGTGGGCAGGGCGCTCGTCTACAGCGTGCACTGATCAATTTCTTTCTAAGTGAAGCTGCCGCTGCAGGCTATGAGGAAATTGTACCGCCGCTGCTGGTCAATGAAGCTTCTGCCAGAGGTACTGGACAATTGCCCGATAAGGAAGGGCAGATGTACTATGTAGAGAAAGACGATCTATACCTTATTCCTACAGCAGAGGTGCCCGTTACTAATATCTACAGAGATGTAATTGTTGATGAGGCGGAGCTACCCATCAAACTCACAGGCTATACGCCCTGTTTTCGCAGAGAAGCGGGAGCCTATGGAAAAGAAGTTCGCGGTTTGAATCGAGTGCATCAATTTGATAAAATTGAGATCGTCCAAATTCAACATCCCGATCGTTCCAATGAGAGTTTGCATGAGATGATAGGTCATGTAGAAAATTTGTTACAACAACTGGGCTTGCCCTATCGCATTCTTCGCCTTTGTGGAGGAGATTTGGGATTTGCCTCCGCTATCACTTATGACTTTGAGGTATACTCTGCTGCCCAAAAACGTTGGCTTGAGGTAAGCTCTATTTCTAATTTTGAAAGCTTCCAAAGCAATCGAATGAAGCTGCGTTATAGAGATAGCGAAAGAAAAAATCACCTTGTACATACCCTGAACGGCAGTGCTTTAGCGCTTGCTAGGATCATCGCCGCGCTATTGGAAAACAACCAGAAGGCCGATGGGATTGTTATACCTAAGGTGCTGCAAATGTACACGGGCTTTGATAAGATTCAATAGAGGCCAGTATTCAGTATAAATGGCCATTTGAATAGTAAGAGAAAACTTATTTATCCGTCATCGCAAGTGACGTTGCAGCATTAATTAAGTCTAACTAAATGGAGTCGCTCTTCTAAGGCGATACTCCCATTACAAAAGTTTAGGAGAAGAAAGATGACTTTATTTTTGTTAATGCTGTTGTATTCATTTTTTACGAAAAATAAATCCAAAAATGAACGGAGAATACATGCTGTACATGATGATAGCAGGAGGGCTATCGATGGTAGGCGGCGTGATCAGCAGTCGATTGAAAAGCAAGTTTCAGAAGTATAGCCAGGTTCCAGTGAATAGTGGCCTCAGCGGCAAACAGATCGCCGAAGCTATGCTTTCCCATTATAATATACACGACGTTCGAGTAGTGGAAGGTCAGGGCTTTTTGACCGATCACTACAATCCTCGAACAAAGACCATTAGTCTCAGCCCGCCTGTTTACCAAGGGCGTAGCGTCTCCTCCGCAGCAGTTGCTGCTCACGAATGTGGACATGCCATACAGCACGATACTTCCTACAGTATGTTAGAGATGCGTTCCGCCTTGGTGCCTTTTGTAAAGTTTGCCTCTTGGGCACAGCAGGGGCTTTTGCTCTTTGCTTTTATGGCTTTTAATACCTTTCCTCAGCTAATGCTGATTGTTATTGTCGCTTTTGCCGTAACGACGATGTTTAGCCTGGTTACTCTACCCGTTGAGTTTGATGCGAGTAGGCGAGCTTTGGTGTGGTTAGATGAAACACAGGTGACGAGTGGCCAAGAGCACGAGGGGGCCAAAGATGCCCTTTGGTGGGCGGCCATGACTTATGTTGCGGCAGCGCTTTCTTCCCTAATCATGCTGGTCTATCTCATTTTGAAATACACACAAAGTGGTCGGCGTCGATAGTATCGTTCGATAATCATTCAGGGATCAAAAAAAACGATAGGAATATTGATGGCTTTCTTTGAAAACGGCGCTTTTTCGTTTATTTTAGCTCAGATTTTTTATATTAGAACATATTCGCACATGTTCAAAGCCTAAAAACGCATTTGTCGATTTATGAATACACGTCGCCGTCGATATATTTTTGTGGATTTTGAAAACCTGAAAAAAGTTAAGTTCAAAAAGCTTGAGAAAGTTTGCGATAAGGTATTTATATTGATACAGGCGGATGCCGAATTTATACCCATCAGTATGGTTCAGCAAATGCAGCGTTTGGGAAAGGGGGTTAAATGGATCGTTGTTCACGATACTCAGGAGGAGGGTTTAAACTACCACATCTGTTTTCTCTTGGGCAAATTGCATCAAAAAGTGAGCAGCGATGTAGAATTTGCCATTTTATCCAATGATAAAGCCTTTGATCCCCTCGTCAATTTTATCAATGCGGAAGGCCGCAGCTGTCTACGCGTTAAGCGCAAAAAGACTAAAGAGGAAAAGGAAGACGAATGGTACAGCGCAGAGGAGAGTAGCGAACTGCTCGATAATCTACCGGGTAGTACAGATTACTCCCCACAGATATTTCTATCAGACGTCTCTATTGATAGTACAATTATTGAGGAAACCGCCAAAGAAACTGTTGAGCGTCTGATGCGCTCTGGCAACCGCCCTTCTGAATTAGAGATGCTTCGCAATTACATCTTGCTACACAATCAAGAGCTTTCTGAACATGGCAATGTCGATATGATTATCCAGAGTTTGGAAGCTTCTGATGATATTAAGATCGAAAAAGGAGAAGTGATCTACAATTTTTAACAATAATCTTTTAACTTTTACATTCGTTCTAGCCCTTGGACTGACTCAGGTACTAGGGCTTCGTAGGTAAAACCCAAATCTGTTTCCTTCAAAACAAGGAAACCTTATTTTTAAAGTAAATTTGATCAATATGTTGGAAGACGTAAATGACTATATCCAAAAAGGCAAAAAATACATGGATGATTCTTTGGAACATCTCGATAAAGAATTGTCTAAATTACGGGCAGGTAAAGCCTCTCCAGCCATCGTTAATGGCCTAATGGTAGAATATTATGGAAACCCAACGCCACTCGGCCAAGTGGCCAATGTCTCTACCCCTGATGCCCGAACACTCAATATCCAACCCTGGGAGAAAAGCATGATTGGCCCTATTGAGCAGGCTATCTTTGCTGCCAATTTAGGATTGACCCCTCAGAATAATGGTGAATCAGTTATTTTGAATATTCCCCCATTGACGGAGGAGCGCCGTAAAGAACTCGTTAAGCAAGCCAAAAGTATGGGAGAGGATGCCAAGATCAGCTTGCGAAGCGCTCGCCAAAAATTGATGGACTTTGTCAAGAAGTCTGTAAAAGGCGGTTTGGCAGAAGATATGGGAAAGCGAAAAGAAGATGAAATTCAAAAATTGATCAATAGTTATTGACTTTCTCGCCATAGCTATT
>JBCBDH010000095.1:0-9611 GCA_038529855.1 Bacteroidota bacterium
TACGACCTGGCTGGTCGAATCGTCCACCAACAAGCAACCAATTTCAAAGCGGGTTATCACGAAATTCCGATCCAGGTCGTAGATGGTCAGATAGACCATTTTGGCCTGAGGCAGTTCAAAAGCGATAATGGTTTCTTCGCTAAATGGATTGGGCCGATTTTGATAAAGGATAAAGCGGCCCGTGTTGGTCAGTGTTTGTTCATTGCTTAGATAGCGAAGTTGTATGGATTGTATGCTTAAATCTGAAGGATAAGATTCTGCTTGCATTTTGCTTTCTTCCAATTGCAGGGCCTGACTTAATAGCCCATCTTCCAAAGCGCGAATACGCAGACGGAATAAGTGTTCGCCCGAAGGAATCCCCTGAGGCTTTGCTTGCCCCCAGCTCGCCGTCAAGCGATTATTTTTGCTTAACTGAAAGGCCGATGGCGTCCAATTGATGCGCGTATTCAATTCCTCCACTGCCTCGATTTGGAGCTTAGCTGGATCAGCCCCTAGCTGGAACTGACAACCCAGTAAATCTTCAAAGTGATTGGCTTTGACCTCAATATCATAAAATGCTCCTGCCCTGAGGTATTGATCCTTGACCAATAGCTCCAAACCAGCCTGCCGCCCAAGCGCCTCTCCAGCCATCAAAGCATTCGCCTGTACACTGCCATTGACATCTCCTACCTTCACCCCTACAAAATGTGCATCCGTCAGGTGTTCCTCCAAATCATTGATCGTATACACCTCTGGAAAAGCTGATTGAAATGGATCATTAGGATCGGAAAAAATATAATCTGCATCGACAAAACGCCAGGATTCATTGCTCTGGAATTGATCATCAATAAATAAAATCAAGCGGCGAAGCGCCACCAGATCAAAGGTACTAATGGTCCCTGAGCCGTCAATATCCGCCGCAATTCTTTGATAGGGCGAAGCCAAGGGTTGTACCCCAAGAATATGTCGACTAATCATCACCAAATCATAAGTTGACACCCCATTCAAAGGATCGTCATTTTTATAAGGCGCCACTGTATAATTATAATGCTGAGGCAAACCCTCAAAAACAAAGAAGCCATTCGCTGAAGTCTCTACTGACATTGACATCCCACCATTCACCTCAACATCTACTCCTTCTACTTCCGCTCCCTGCTCCGTACTAATTTGTCCCGCCACAATGGCCGTTCCACTCAAAGGCGGCAGACCACAAAATCCTGGAAAGGGTTCCAATATTGTCACTCCCACCCCACAAACATTCGTGATACCCGCCGCATCTGTCACTTGAACAAATACAAACTGTGTAGGCCCATCCTCACAACGTAGGGTATCAAACTGTGGATTAGAAGAAGATAAAGGTGAAAAAGATTTTATCACTGGTGGACTACATAGGTCTTCAGCAAAGGTCATTAGATCATCTGGCTGTATGACAAAGTAGCCCGTATTTGCATCAACTGTATCGCTAAAAGACTCACACAAAAAGGCGGGTCCAAAAGCATCTACGACTTTAATAAGAACACTATCCACCGTACTATTGCCACAGGCATCCGTAGCCGTAAAACGAACGATGGTATTGCCCAATGGAAAATCCCCACTGGCATCTCCACTAGTACTGAAGGGATCGCTCGCCTCTGCAAAATCATGGGTAATGGTGACGGCATCGTCGCAGTTATCTATAGCGCCTGCGATCAAAGCAAAGAAAATATCACAGCTATCACCTTGATTGAGTTCCAAGGAATCAGGAGTAACTGGAAGGATCAAAGAAGGCGCGATGGTATCCACCACCATGATGGTCTGACTGGCTTGGCTGCTGTTGCCACAGGCATCCCTAGCCGTCCAGGTGCGAATGATTTCAAAGGTATGGGCGCAGGGGCCTGTGGTATCTGCTCTTAAGGTGACCATGCTCAGGGTATCGCAATTGTCCATTGCCAAGAGCTGTGGTGGATCGGGAATAGCTCGACAGTCAGCCGTAATATCACTTGGAACATTGATCAATATAGGGGCGACCGTATCCGTGAGCATCACGCGTTGGGAATCGCGGGTGATGTTTCCACAAGCATCTATGGCTTCCCAGCTACGAATGATGACGAATTCATTAGGACAGTCACCAGAAAGGGTGTCGCGTCGCTCCGTCAAATTCACCAAGGTATCACAATTATCTTGAGCGGTGACCACTGCCAAAGGTAGATCAATTTGATCACAGGCAATGAGCGTATCTGCGGGAATACCCATTAGCGTTGGGGCCAGGGTATCAATGATGCTGATCCTTTGGGTATCTCTGGCCATATTGCCACAGGCATCCTCTGCTATCCAGATGCGTAGGATGCTACCTTCCTGAGCACAAATACCAACCAGCGTATCTGCCACCAGATCAATAGTAGGCAAGGCATCGCAATTATCCCTGGCAATGATTCCAGTAGTAGGAGGGTCAGGGACGGCATCGCAAGCTACGGTGATGTCGTCAGGTAAGCCAGAGATAATGGGGGGCAGGGTATCCAGGAGGAATAGCCTTTGCGTGTCTCGACTGATATTACCACAGGCATCTGTAGCCGTCCAGATGCGCAAAATGATGGGCTCTTGAGCACAATTGCCCGTGAGCGTATCTGCCATTAAGACAATCATTGGATTGGGATCACAATTATCTATTGCACCAATACCAATTGTGGGTGGATCGGGAACGGCATCGCACAAGACAGTCGTATCCGTAGGTATACCTATCAGCAAGGGCGGTAAGGTATCAATCACTGAAACGACCTGGGTATCCTGTAGCACATTTCCACAATCATCTGCTGCTGACCAAATGCGCAGAATGATCAATTCTTCTGCACAATTGCCCGCAAGCGTATCTGCTCTGAAGCTTACATCTGGTAAAGTATCACAGTTGTCTACCGCTGTAATATCCGTTCCAATCATTGGCAATTGGAAGTCATCGCTACAAAGCAGAGTGGTATCCTCTGGCACCCCAAAAATAATGGGCGCAATGGTATCAATTACAAAGACCAATTGGGTATCTCGACTGTTGTTTCCACAAGTATCCCGAGAAAACCAAATCCGCAAAACCGTAAATTCATTTTCACAGGTCCCAGGAATGGTGTCAGCGACAAATTGCAAAACGGGTAAGGTATCGCAATTGTCTACCGCCGTAACGGCCGTTCCAATAATGGGAATATCCAGAAAAGCATCACAGAGAATGGTGGTATCCTCTGGTACTCCTATAATAACTGGAGCCAGCGTATCCACAACTGATATCAACTGCGTATCCCTACTACTATTTCCACAATCGTCTATGGCCTCCCAAATGCGCAATAGGGTAAACTCGCTGGCACAGGTACCAGGAATGGTATCTACTTCCAGTGCAATACTCACCTCCAAATCACAATCATCCATCGCCGTAATATCCACACCAATGTCAGGAAATTCAGGAATAGAATCGCAAAGCACCAGGGTATCTGCTGGTATGCCATCCAAAACGGGGATACCCGTATCCGTCACAAAAACGAACTGAGTATCGCGAGCTACATTTCCACAGTCGTCCTCCGCTACCCAAATGCGAATGATCGTAAACTCCTGTGGGCAAGTTCCCGCTAGGGTATCTGCTTGCAATTGCAACATGGATAAGGTATCGCAATTGTCAATACTGGTCACCGTTCCAGGCATTGGGGGGTCAGGAACATTGGTACAAGAGGCATTCACATCATTGGGAATACCCAAAATAACGGGCGGTGTGGTATCAATCACTACAAGCAATTGAGAATCCACTGCGATATTGCCACAGGCATCCATAGCCGTCCAGATGCGTGTAATTAGGCTCTCACCACGACAGTCGCCAAGGGTTTCTCTTTCTTCAAAAGTCAGGGTAACCCCTGTACAAGTATCCATAGCCATGGGGTCCATAGGCAAAGGAATATCATCGCAAGAGACGGTCATATCAGGGGGGACATCCGTTATCACTGGAGGTGTAGTATCTTCCAAGGTGATGACTTGGGAGGCTGTCATGCTATTGCCGCAATTATCGGTAGCCGTCCACACCAATATGCGGGGCGTATCTCCATCACATGGACCGCCAGAAATTTCCATTACGGTAACCGTCACATCTACATCGCAATTGTCCATTGCCGTAACGACGGGATTGGAGACATCTACACACTCAGCGGTGATGTCATCTGGGATATTCATCAGTACAGGCGGTTCGTCATCTACCACAGAAATGATTTGAGTGGCGGTGTTGATATTGCCACAGCGATCTGTTGCGGTCCAAGTGCGAATGATGCGAAACTCTTCTGGGCAATCACCAGCTAGGGTTTCTTCGAAAGGGAAGACCAAGGGGTTGGGATCGCAGTTGTCCATTGCCGTAACGGTAGCGATGGGAGGGATCGCTTCATCACAGGATAAGTTGAGATTGCCAGGAGCACCCATTAATTCAGGGCTACCATTATCGCTTACAGTAATGACTTGAGAAGCTGTTGAGGTATTGCCACAGCGGTCCGTAGCCGTCCAGGTGCGAATCAGTTCATAAGTATCTTCACAAAAGCCATCAATGCGATCTTCAACCAATGAAATATCGGGATTGGGATCACAATTATCGCTGGCTGTAGGCATGGCGGGATCAGGGACCCTATCACATTCTACACTTTCATTGGGTGGGATATTGTCCAGTATTGGTGCTGTATTGTCTTGAAAAGTGATGGCTTGGGAAACGGTGCTTGTGTTGCCACAGCGATCCGTTGCTGTCCAGGTGCGGATGACGGTTAGGCTGTCTGCGCAGGAGCCAATGTCCTCAACCTCTGTCATGGTGATGATGGGATCAGGATCACAATTATCGCTGGCTGTGAGGGTGGCGCTTGGAGGAAGCGGTTCTTCGCAAGTCAGGGTGATATCTGGGGGTATATTGCCAAGGATGGGAGGTGTGGTATCTTCAAAAAGAATACGTTGGGTCAATACCGTGGAATTGCTACAGCTGTCCGTAGCCGTCCATGTGCGAACGATGGTAAAATTATCTAAGCAAATCCCATCCTCGCGAACTTCCATAAAGGTCAACTCGGGTACAGTGGTACAATTATCACTAGCCGTGGGCATGGCGGGTGGGACGGGAAATTGGTCGCATTCCAGGGTCATATCTGCGGGAACGCCAGTGATGATGGGAGCGGTGGTATCTTGAACAGTGATTTCCTGAATGGCAGTGGCCATATTATCGCAGTTGTCAAAAGCCATCCAGGTGCGGATCAATAAATAATTGTAGGGGCAGTCGCCATCTATGCGCTCCTCTAGGAAGGTGATTTCTACATCGCGATCGCAATTATCTTCAGCCGTAACGACAGGGACTGGAGGGACGATATCGCAATCTACAGTATCATTGGGGGGAACGCCAATAAGGATGGGGGGCAAATCATCAAATTCCTTGATCACTTGCAACTGTGTCACTACTTGTCCAGTACACCAATCCAAAATTGACCATTCTCTCAATACTTTTCGGGTACAAGAATCTGGAAATTCAAATAGCAAATCATCAAAACTTACCCCAAGTACTGAACAATCATCCATCCCAAATGCCTCCCCCGTATTTTTGGGCTCCATACTCGCCCCACAGCTGACCACGGTATCTGGTGGAAAGAAAAAGACTGGGGTAGTTGTATCAATCAATTCGATCAATTGGGTACATAGACTGCGACGACCTTCATGGTCCTCAGCCGTCCAGGTACGAAAGATCGTACCGACATTGCACATATTCAAATCGGGAACATCATTGAAAAATAAGGTATCCAAAGAGCAATTATCAAATGCTTCAGGCACTCCAGTCAAGGCTGTATCCAAGTCATTTTGCGTACACAGCAGCGTCACATCTGGCGGACAGCGAAGAATAGGGGGCAATTTATCAAAAACCCTGACATTGACCATACATTCATTATGACGACCAAATAGATCTCCCCCAACTGCCATCCGCTCGGGCAATACTGGCCCCTCTCCAGGATCAACATCAAAAACGCGCAGGACAATCCGAACACTATCTATCCTCGCATCTGCACAACAGAATTTGATATAATCATCAAAATAAGCCTGACTTTTATTGTAGTTGGGATGAAAAGGTGGAGAGGTCCGCAGATCATCATCCCCATTCGCCCCATCGCAGTCAATCGCTTCCCAGTCTCCTGCCAGAACCGTTTCAGGAAATTGTCCATTGCCATTGGAGTCGTATTCATCCATACGAATCACTTTGAAAAATACGGGCCCGCAGTTGTCGTGGCTTTGATCATCAAAAGTGCTGGCAAAAATCTTAGCAGTGCCATCTGGCAATAAAGTCACCTGCGTATTTTTATCACAAACTGCTACGGGAGGCACATCGTCCACTACCGTCAGCTGAATACGGCTACTGGAAGAATTGCCACAGCAATCAGACGCCTCATAGGTAATCAGGTGATCGCCCAGCGGAATATTTTGAAGCTCAAACTGACCATTGGCCAATTCCACAACTGTCCCAACTGAGCTGGTAATAACATAGGAAAGTTCACTATCCGCTACACAATTATCGTTGAGGAGAGGCACCGTTGCCACCCAATTGGCTGCACAAATCGTTGGCGCTGTACTAATCGTCAAATCTGCCAGACCACTAATTTGAGGAGGGATTTCATCTACTACTTTGAGCACTTGAAAGCCTTCTTCGATTTGTCCTGTACAATGATCTGTAACGATCCACTGCCGCAATATTTTAAAACAAGCTTCACTACCTGAGGCATCACAAATGGGAATCCGTTGATCTTCAAAAGTAAAAGAAAGATCACCGCAATCTGCCCCAATTGGCACTCCTGTCCCAATCCATTTAACAATGTCTTGATTTGGTGCATCGTAAAATACTGGATAAGGAGAAGGATGACCATTGGCTAAGCTATTCCAGCCCACTTCGGGAATAATCGCGCTCCCAGGGTCGCTTTGCTCCTCCTCACAGGAAAAAGCTGCTTGTACTTGTCCATCATAATTTGGGGGAAAGGCGATGCCATTCAAAGTAGGACGAAGAAAGGTAAGACTTTGCACACATTGCGTACTATTATTTTGTTCATCCGTAGCCGTCCAAGTACGATTGATGAGGCGATCAAAAGGATCTGAGCAAGTTCCCAATATTTCCTCATCGCTAAATGCTAAAGTAGCCGTTCCACAGGCATCTGTAGCAACAGGCTGATAGGCCGCCAATAAGGTATAACTAATAGTCAAGGTAGCACTATTCAATATCCCACCCTGTCCATCTGTATCATCTTCCACTGTAAGCGTCCAGGCTCCCTGAGCAATTTGATCATCAAAAGTAGATAGACTTTCCACAGGTTGTACCAGGCCACTTAATACAGGGGTATTTCCCGTATTACAAGCAGTGGGAAAAGTAGCGACCGCTTCATCATCAAAAGTCACCTCCCAATTGGCATCCCCATCACAAACATCATTCGCCAAAACAACCACTTGCTGATTGGGACCACTCAAAGACACATCCAACTCAGCGGAATTGGGATGGCTAAGATCAATGGCTACTTCCACATCTACCACATAGGCATTAGCGGGCAGCGTCGCAGCAGAGAAAACAATGAGTGTTGGATGGCCTGCATCTGGGCCAATAGGACTAGCGGGATTGAGGGATTCATTAAATACCAAAGTAGTAGGAGCGCCAGCGACAGGAGCCTCATTAATCGCACAAGGCAAAGAGTAATCATCACACTGACTAATCACTGGAGGAAGCCCATCAGAAACCTCAATACTCCCCTCGCAAAAATTGGTACTACTTTGATCAATAACACGCACCCTAAGACTTTGCCCAATATAATCCGCCCCAAGCAGTGGATTAGTGGGAATAAGCTGCCCATTAGCATCAAATATTTCAACGACAAAAGGCCCTAGACAAGGATTAGTATCCAGTCCTTCCAAAATCATATCTGGCAAAATCGTCGCCTCACAATTTTGATCCAAAGAAACGGGAACGCTATCTGAGCAAGTCATCGAACACTGCGCTTGTCCTGTCGTCCAGCATAAGCTACACCAAAGACAGGCACACAAAAGTCGATAAAAACGACCTGATCCAATCGACATAAGTGATCGTGTGTTTTTCATGTGATTTATCGGTTTTGGACATAAACCATAGGGGCTACCCAAGTCAATAGATAGCCAAATGTTTTATGATAATGAGGATGCTCCTATCCCCTGTGTTAATACCGCCCGAAGACGTATTTTAATGATAAATGGGTTGATCCGATCCTATAATTATTCACCTGAAGGTTCTGCTGTATTGATACAGCCGATTGAAGTGTAGTTTATAAAGCATAAAATCTAATCCTTGGGCATTGATCATTTATCCAGCCCATGATTAGTTGGTGAATTTGAGGAGTCAGGAATACTCCAGATCGGTTTAAGGGATGTCAAAATTCGGTTGATGAGTTCACTACAAAAAACGCATAGTGAATCCTCTACAATATTACTAAAGCTTCTGTGCTAAGACAAATTAAAGCCTCAATAAATTATAATTTTTTTTAATGCAAAAAGCATTCCAAACTAAAACAAGCTATTTGGAAGAGGACGCTTCAAGCGTCTGAGATAGGTCTAAAAGTACTGTTTCCAGCAGTCGAAAAGCAGCAGGCATTTCCTCAAAAGAGGGGCTACTTCGATAGCGAACCGTCTTTAGCTGACTATTCAATTGCACCTTAATAAAGGTCATATGAGCCCGATACCCCTCTGGTGCCCCATGCTGCTCATTAAGTTCCCAAAACCCACTTTGAATGGCCTGCTTTAACACCAAAAGCTGCTCCCCTGTCAATACCCGCTCCATATGCACCTGTTGCTCCACCACAGCATCTGGCGCTGCCACAGGCGAATCAAGCCCCGCCACCTGCCTATACCTCCAATGACTCAATTGCCGCTGATCAACAATTAAACGATTGAGTTCACTCTGATATTCAATGAAAATGGTATCCAACAAAATCCGCCGTTCCTGATCCATCCGCCGCTCTCCCCCTCGCTCCGCTCCTCCCCCAGCCGACCGACAGGCCCCCAAAATCAAGATGATTCCCACTAAAGCCCATCCTCCTTCCCGAATAATTGTAAACATAAGCCTGATTTAAAGATAGCGCAGTAAAAATAAAAAAAGCCAGAGTGGCAAGGGTGGCTGCTCTGACTTCAAAGGGAGGGTTTAAAATTATTTTTGATTTTAAATTACTGGGGTTAACTCTACACTCTCTCTTATAGAGTAAGTATTCCTTACAAATGTACTAAACCCTCCCCTCCCCGCAATACCGAATTTGGGGGATGAGCTTACGCTCCCCCCGCCAAGGGGGGTGGCGCACGACAGTGCGACAAGTAAGCGAACCGCGAAAGCGGCCCCAAGCCCCAGCGATGCGACAGCGAGTTGAATACTACGAGCCAAAAGCGAGCTAAACATGACGATGCGACAGCGAGTCATACATCAAAAGACAGCAACAAAAAAGCCCAATAATTACTTATAACTGAAATTAATTTACACTCCCCCGCCCGCTAATTGTCGGCGTGAGCCAATTCACGCCGACAAGGCCACCCACCCACAACTCTTCAAAGCAATTAACACCTTTCCCAAAAATCAGAGAGCCCCCCAACACTGCAAAACACAATAGCCAGCAAGCCATGTCAAC
>JBCBDH010000095.1:9710-13278 GCA_038529855.1 Bacteroidota bacterium
CAAATAAGCCCAACAAATACCTATAACTGAAAATATTTCATACTCCCCCGCCCGCTAATTGTCGGCGTGAGCCAATTCACGCCGACAAGGCCACCCGCACATACACACAACTCTACAAAGCAATTAACAACCTTCCCAAAAAACCAAAAGAAGTTCATTACTGCGAAACACAATAGCAGTCAACTCAACGATGCGATAGCGAGCCAAAAATCGCCACAGCAACAGCAACAGCAAGTTAATTACAAAAACTTCACTCAAATCTCCCCTCGATAAGACCTGGAAATCAACTCTGCCTTTGAATTAATCTGCAGCTTCTTGTAAATATTCTTGATATGTTGCTTGACCGTCTCGAAGCTAATATTCAAGCGATTGGCAATCATTTTGTAGCTCAATCCATCTACGATAGCCTGTACGATTTGTTGTTCGCGGGAGGTGAGTTGTTCTCGATTAGGGGCTTTGCGGGGTTGGAAATAGGCGATCACTTTTCGGGCAATAGAAGGCGACATGGCGGCATCCCCATTGTGTACATTCAAAATAGCTTCCCGAACTTTTGACAGGGGGGTATTTTTGAGTAAGTAGCCCGTCGCTCCTGCACAGAGAGCCATAAATATTTTTTCTTGATCATTATACACCGTGATCATTAAGATATTACAATGGGGCATTTGCTTTTTAATCAAAGGAATACCTTCGATACCCGATTTACCAGGCAGGCCAATATCCGTCAAGACCACATCCAAGGGGGCTTTGGCAGGCAGCTCTTCAAAAAAAGCTTCTACGGAATCACTAACAATTTCGCAACTGATATCAGGCTGTAGGGAAAGATAGCGTTCAAACCCTGTTCTGATGTCTTTATCATCTTCTATAATACCAAGGCGTATCATCTCTCTAAGATACAACTTTTCTCCCGCTACAAATACCCCTCAAAAACTAAAAATCACCTACTTTTGCGCTGCAAGTCCGTTGACTCCTCATTATTGCTATCAGCTTATGACCATCATATCCAAAGATATCACTCAGGCTAGCGCTTTACTTGCTCAAGAAGAACTCGTCGCTATACCCACAGAAACGGTCTATGGCCTGGCAGGGAATATCTTTAGCGAAAAAGCCATTAGGAAAATTTTTCAGCTGAAAAAAAGACCGCTCTTTAATCCTCTGATCGTTCACATCCACGATAGCACACAACTGGTGGATATCGTCAGCGATTTGCCCGAAAAGGCTAAATTATTGGCAGATCATTTTTGGCCAGGGTCCCTGACTTTGATTTTAAAAAAGAAAGATCATATTCCAGACTTGGTGACCGCAGGGAAGGATACGGTGGGGCTTAGAATGCCTATGCATCCATTGACCTTGCGCTTGTTGGAAGAGACGGGGTTTCCTATAGCAGCGCCGAGTGCCAATCCCTTTGGTTCGATTAGTCCTACGGAAGCTGCCCACGTAGCCCGTTATTTCGAGGGGGAGCTTCCCATGATATTGGATGGTGGCCCTTGCCAGAGGGGGATAGAATCGACCATTGTGGGATTTGAGGGGGAAGCACCAGTGATTTATCGCTTGGGGGCCATAGCAGTGGAGGATATTGAAAAAGTGGTAGGGCCGGTCCCCCTAAAAAATAAAAAGGAAAAAGCGCCTGATGCGCCAGGGATGTTGTCGCGCCATTATGCACCTCAGACCAATACCTACCTGGTAGAGGATGCACAAAAATTTCTCACTACTCAAAGTGGGAAGAAAATAGGACTTCTGCTGTTCAACAAGAGCATTCAAGCACCCAATGCGGAGATTGTGAAAGTACTATCCGTTAAGGGAGATTTGGAAGCAGCAGCAGCGAAGTTGTACGCTACTTTGCATGAACTGGACCAGCTAAATTTAGATATGATCGTAGCAGAGCGCTTTCCAGATGTGGGTTTGGGAAAGTCGATTAATGATCGTTTGCTGCGAGCGACAAAAAAGGCTGATTAAATCCCACCAATTTTCAACTCCACTTCAAAACCTTCCTCGTTGCGGATATTCAACTGTGCACCAATACGCTGTGCGCGAAGGGCCATATTTTTTAAGCCTTGTCCCTTTTTGGGATGTTGTTTGGAAATCGTCCCATCATCTTTAATGGATAGATGCAATTCCGATTGGCTATTGTCGATCAATACCTGTACATTTTGCGCATTGGAGTGTTTGACAATATTATTAATGGATTCTTTAAAGATGAAATACAGATTCTGTCGGACATCAACTTCCAATTTTTTTTGTAGCGGTAAGGCCAAAATATCCAATTGATACGTGATACCTGCTGCCCCCAGGAGTTCTTCTAAATGTTCTCGCATCCGATCAATCAAATCCTGTAGGCGATCCTTTCGGGCGTCAATCGACCAAATCACATCACTCATAATCGAAGTCACCTGCCGACTTTGCTGCGAGATGTGTTCTAATTCCTTTTGCTGATCTTCCTCACTCACAACCCCTTCCTTTAACAGTTCCGTACCAATCGAAATACGCGTCATAATACTTCCAATTTCATCGTGTAAATCACTGGCAATTTTTGTCCGCAAACGTTCGACATGCAAAAGCTGATTGAGGCGGTTGCGATACAGCCAGTAGCCCAATAAAGATAGAAGGAGCATACAACAAACATAGAAGCCCATCGTCTTATAAAACACTTGTTGTACCTCGATATGGATTTTCAAAGGTTCCTCGTTCCAATTGCCTTTGGAGTTGGCCCCTCTGATGAGTAGTTCATATTGACCAGCTGGTAAATTGCTGTACCTAACCAATGGATTTGTACCCAGATAGGTCCAACTCTTTTCATAGCCTTTTAGCCAGGATTGGTACTGGTTTTTTTTGGTATCTGTAAAATCAGGAAGCGAAAAATTAAATTGAAAATAGGTATCGTCAGGATGGATCACCACTCGATCCAATTGCTGCAGATGGGTCTGCTGTAAATAAAGAGAATCCTGACTGGAATTGTATTTTTGGAAGGCCGTTAAGCGAATTGGTGGTGGTGGTGGAATATCCAATAGCTGTTTGGGATAAAAGGCATTCACTCCGTTCATTCCTCCTGCATAAATCCGTCCGTCTTTAGCCCTAAACAAAGAGAAACGATTGAACTCATGGTGGCTAAATCCATCTTTATCGTCAAAATTGTAAAAAATCTCATTTTCAAGATCAAAATAAGCCAAACCATTAAAAGTCGACAACCACAAATTGCCTTGCTCATCAGTCAATAAGCCACAAACATTATTATTGCACAAACCCTGCTTTTGCGTGTATTGCTTTAGGCTTTGGGTAGAAGGGGCAAAAAGAAGTAAGCCATTAGAACTTCCCAAAGCCAAACGGCCATCCGCTAATTCAGTAATAGCCATCACCTCACTACCCTCCAGCCAAGTATTCTGACTGCGCATCCACTCACTTGTTCCCGACGCCCGATCTACACGGATCAAGCCTTTTCGATCACCGATCCAAAGTATACCCTCCCGACTTTCATAAATAAACCTAGGATAGGCATTGGCTAATGGATTCGTTCCATCCTTATTGGTATAAACATAAAAACGCTCTTCTTTTGGATCAAAACGCATCAAATAAG
>JBCBDH010000096.1:0-13249 GCA_038529855.1 Bacteroidota bacterium
AGCACCTAAGTCGTATTTTTGATCTGGTTACTTCGGTCAAAGGAGTGGGTTTAATTATTGCCTTAAACATGATGGTACATTCCAATTGTTTTAAAGCCTTTGATTCTTCCAGACAGTTCGCTTGCTATATAGGCATCGCTCCATTTCATAAACAAAGTGGGAGTAGTCTAAATATCAGCGCTAAAGTCAGTCATCTGGGACAAAAAAAGCTGAAAGCTTTAATTACTAATGGCGTTATGTCAGCTATTCAATATGATAAAGAGCTGAAAGCTTATTATCATCGAAAAGTTAGTCAAGGTAAAATAAAATACAAGGTGATTAACGCGGTCAAGAATAAACTTGTCCACAGGGTTTTTGCCGTGGTTCAAAGAGGGACACCTTATGTCGAAATTCGTAATTACGCATAAGATTTTTCTTTAAATATTCTTGCTTTAGTCATAGAATTCGGACTGACCCCGCTTTGGCGGGGAGTCAGTCCGACAGGGCAGCCCGCGCACAGCCATTAAAAAGAAATGGTTTAGTACCTATAGCACTAAACCATCTTCAAAAAGCCTGAAAAATCTATATATAAAACATCTGACAATTCTGAGGATTAACCCCGCTCGAAAAGGAAGTTACCATCCTGATCAAAAACGAGGATTTTGCGATCATCGCCAAGCAATACACCAACGACGATATTTCCATTGCGTAGATTGGCTGCTTTCTTTAATTCAGCATCAGGATAATTAGCTGTAATGTATTCAGTAATGGTGCCGCTTAAATCTTCAATTTCAATGGGTTCTCCCCAAAGACGGCAGTGGCGGAAGCCATGCGTCTCTTCGACAAAATTACCTTCTAAATCAAAGACTAAAATTGCAGGGGCAGTAACCGCTACGATGTAAACATCGCCTTTGGTTTTTGCACGACGGATTTCTGCATCAGGATAATTGGCAGCCACATAATCAGTGATGGCAGCTGGTAGGTCAGCGACATCTACTCGACGACCAAATCCACAAGGTCCTGCACGATGAGGACGACCACGAAAACGACCATCTTCAGCACGTAATTCATTGCCATCCATATTGCAATACAAACGATCACCGCTACCCAATTCTACTTCGTATCCTTTGGCATCAACGCGGCTAGCCGTTTCGATATAAGTTTCAAAATAATCGTCTTCTACAACTTGAACAATATCTTGGGGGAGGTCGGCAGGTTCTACGCTTATCTTTTCTGAAGAGGTAGAAATTTCGGCAATCAAGGCAGCATCAGAAAGATCTTGATCACTTTTGGAACAGGAATTAAAAAAGCTAAGACTTAGGGCGGCTATGGCTACTAAAAAGAAATTTTTCATGTTTTGATTTAATTTTTCGATTTTAAAATAGGTTTTGCGAAAAGCGCTTTTGACTAATTTCTAAGGTGTTTGTATAGGTATGGTGCAAAGGCACTTTAAAAGGTTGCCTGAGGTAAGAAAAAAAATTAGAAAAAATATCGACTTCCAATCTGGACCCCAAAAGACATGGGGTAAGTACGAATATCTTTTTCATTATAAATGGGGTTGATGCTACGGCTCACCGTAGGCTCGAGGTTCAATTGCCAATGGGGGGCCAACTGATAAGCAAAGCCAACACCTAAGATATAATCAATGGTTGTTTTATTGAGCTGACTAAGCGAACGACTGCGCCGCCCTTGCAAATGCCGTCCTCGAATACCAGAGCGGAGCGAACGCGTCGCTAAAAAAGAAACTTGGTCGCGAAGAAGAAAACTGGCCGCAAAGCCCGTTTTAATCGTCCATCGGAATGGCCCACGCCCCTTTTGATACCTGACCAATAAGGGAATTTTGAAAAATTCCAACTGCTGCTCTGTGTCCAAATCCATATTGATAAAGCTAAATTGCTCAATCATCGTCGTGCTGGCGCGAGTGACCGATAAATCGGTTTGCACCTCGCCATAAGAAGTTTGCAAGATAGCTTGGTAATCGTTTTCGAGTTCGCCATTAGGTGTAGGACGTTCGCCATTTCGGTTGTAGCGTAGTTGGTGCCGATGTCTGGACTGTATCTTATTCCTTTCATAGATAAAGCCCGTTTCTACTGACCAATTAGGAGACCATTGATAACCTAATTCAAACCCTAATTTCAGAGAAGTACCACCAAGCTCCTGATCATTGAGCATTCGCCGTCTTACTCTGGACACCGTATTTCCCGCTGAAATTTGTCGGTACGTTTGTCCAGGAGCAATATAGGCTCCAGCATACCAACCACGCGATGGGTTTAGCCGATGGACTGGAACGATTGGTGCCTTCTGCATAGACGCAGGAAGCCTTTCCACGGACGAATTGGCATATATATTTTGGGTAGGTAGTAAATCAAAGTCTGTCATTTTTTCCCTATTCTCCAAGGTCTCTTTTGTTGTTCCACTTGTCGAACTAGCGATTGCTTTCTCTGAATGGGTTTCCTTTTGTTCTATCACTTGTTGATCGACAATATTAGAAGGCTCTTCTTCATTAATGATCAATTGTTCTGCGGGCTTAGTTGGGGATGTATCATTTACATCCGTCGCTTTTGTATTAGGGGCTTGAGTGATTGGTTGATCTGCTGATTCTTGTTCTCTATCGCTGACTTGTGTTGAATTAGCGGCTGCACTTGAAGAAATGTCCGCTTCATCAATCGATCCAGTATTCGCGACTTTAGGAGCAGAAGGGGGTGTTACAGCCACCTTATCGCGCCTCTCCAAAGTCAAATCGGGAACCAGATCTTGGGTTTGTAATTGGCTATCTACGGTATTTTTTGGGGGCAGATTGGATTTTAGGTCTTGTGTTTGTTGCTTAAGTTCATCAATTAGTTTGGTATTGCTCTCTACCTGATCGGCCATTTCCTTAAACTGCTGGTTGGAGTTGATCAAATGGTAAGTCATCAGAGCCACGACCACCACAGCTGCGGCCGCCCAATACCACCACTTACCAGGCATCGTTCGAACGACAGCTCCAGGCTTTACAGCGGGCAGTCGACTATCAATATTATCCCAAACCTGATCGGAAGGGATATCCCAATCGTCATCGACTGGCAAGTTCTGTTCATCTTCAAAAGCCTTTTTAAAAAATTGCTCCAGGGGGTCTTTATGTAAATGATCGTCCATATAAATAATTTAGTGCCCGATGGAATTAAGAAATCATAATCTTTTCTAGCATCTTTCGTAGTGTCGCCTTAGCCTTAAACAATTGTGTTTTCGACGTGCTTGCCGTGATGTTCAACTGTTCGGCAATTTCCTGGTGACTAAAACCTTCGATTACGTAGAGGTTAAAAACCGTGCGATACCCTGTGGGAAGCTGTTGAATCAATTGAGTAAGGGCTTTATGACCCAATTGAGCAAATACATCTTCTTTGCTGGCGTATTGATCCGCAACGGTTTCTACCTCAACTGTGGGAAACAATTTCTTTCGTTTTCGGATGGCCTGGAGGGCGGTATTCAGCATCACCCGTCTCATCCAAGCTCCCAAAGGGCCTTTTCGGCTAAATTGATGCAGATCGGTGAAAATTTTAATAAATCCATCCTGCAACATATCCTCTGCCTCCGACCGATCATGGGCATAGCGCATACACAGACGAAACAGGGGTACACGAAACTTATCATACAGGGCTTTTTGATAAGTCCGCTTACCATTTAAACAACCTTCAATGATGTCTTGATCTGTTAAGCCCAATTACTGCCGTTTTGTTTCCGCTAATATGGTGCAATCTTTTACAGAATGGTTGCCTGAAAAATATAAATTTCCAGAAAAAAATTTGACTTTAGGGCATTCTTACATAAAGTATCGGTCGATTCACTATGAAAAAAAAACAAGGATTGCGCAGTCGCGATTGGTTTGGTAAAGAAGGGAAAGATGGATTTATCTATCGCGCATGGATGAAAAATCAAGGTATTCCCGCTCATCAATTCGAGGGCAAACCCGTCATTGGTATCTGTAATACCTGGTCAGAACTCACCCCCTGTAATGCCCATTTTCGAGAATTAGCCGAATCGGTAAAAAATGGCATTTGGGAAGCAGGTGGATTTCCCCTCGAGTTTCCGGTCATGTCGCTAGGAGAGACTTTGATGCGGCCAACGACTATGCTCTATCGCAATCTGGCCAGTATGGATGTGGAAGAAAGCATCCGAGCCAATCCCCTGGATGGTGTGGTCTTGCTCTGTGGTTGTGATAAAACCACGCCCTCCTTAGTCATGGGGGCTTGTAGTGTGAATATCCCTTCAATTGTCGTATCTGGTGGGCCCATGCTGACTGGACGCTATAGGGGCAAAAGCATTGGCACCTCTGATCTTTGGCAGTTTAGCGAAGACTATAGGATGGGAAAGATGAGCCAAGCCGCTTTTAGAGAGGCCGAGGCTTGTATGTGCCGTTCCAGTGGCCATTGCGCCGTCATGGGTACTGCTTCCACTATGGCCTGTATGGTCGAATCACTTGGTCTTTCCCTCCCTGGAAATGCCGCCATCCCCGCAGCAGATTCCAGAAGAAAAGTCATGGCCCATCTATCTGGAATGCGCATGGTAGAAATGGTAAAGGAAGACCGTCGTCTATCTGATATCCTCACGCGAAAAGCATTTGAAAATGCCATCATGGTGAATGCAGCCATTGGTGGATCAACCAATTTTGTTGTCCATCTTCTGGCTATTGCTGGACGAATTGGTGTCGAATTGGAATTAGATGATTTTGATCGCTGGTCGGCCCATATTCCTCTGCTCGCCAATCTGCAACCCTCAGGTGAGCACTTTATGGAGGATTTCTACTATGCAGGTGGCTTACCTGTGGTGATGCGAGAGCTCAAAGACCAAATTCACAATGACTGTCTGACTGTCAATGGGCAGACTATTGGCCAAAATTGCGAGGCAGCAGAATGCTATGAAAGAAGCGTCATCGCCCCTGTCAAAGAACCCTTTAAACAGGATTCTGGCATCGCCGTAGTCCGAGGTAATCTGTGTCAATCTGGCGCTATTATCAAGCCCTCTGCCGCTACAGAGGCCCTTATGCAACACAAGGGACGCGCCGTAGTATTCGAGGATATTGAAGATTATAAGATGCGCATTAATGATCCTAACTTAGACGTAGATGAAAGCTGCATCCTAGTACTCAAAAATGTAGGTCCTAAAGGCTATCCAGGTATGCCAGAGGTAGGCAACATGGGGCTTCCACCTAAGGTCTTAAAAAAGGGAATTTCGGATATGGTGCGCATATCAGATGGGCGAATGAGTGGGACAGGGTATGGAACCGTATTTCTGCACGTATCGCCAGAAGCAGCAGATGGCGGTACGCTTGCCTTGGTCCAAAATGGCGATATGATTGAAGTTAATGTCCCTGAAAGGCGATTGGAGCTGCTGGTCAGTGAAGAGGAGCTGGCCAAGCGAAGAGAACAGTGGCAGGCGCCTGATTTGGGTTATGATCGTGGCTATACACAGCTCTATATCCAACATGTCGAACAAGCCCATTTGGGTGTCGATTTGGATTTTCTGCGGGGTCAATCTGGCGATAAAGTGAAAAGAGAATCGCACTAGCCCTTAATAAGCTCGAGCATTCTTTTTCTCCATGTAGTTGATGAAAGCCTTATTGACTACCAAATTTCCACCAGGAGTTGGGTATTGACCAGAGAAATACCAATCGCCAAGGTGATTGGGACAGGCATTGTGTAGCCCTTCGATGGTTTGATAAATGACCTCTATCTTGGGTTTGATGTTTTCTGGCGTGACGATCTCTGCAATCTTAGCAGAAATTTGTTCGTAAGAAAATGTTTCGTATAGGGGGATCAACTCATTCTGAACCTTTTCAATTGGCAGCGCAAGTTGGGCTTTACAGCGTTTATAAGTCTCTTTCAGCAAATGCTCCTTTCCATGCTCTTTGAGCAATTCAACCAATGCCCGAAAGGCGATAAAATCTTTCATTCTAGACATATCGATCCCATAGCAGTCGGGGTAGCGGATTTGAGGAGCAGAGGAAACAATAATGATCTTTTTGGGTCGCAGCCTGGACATGATCTTTAAAATACTGTTCTTGAGCGTGGTTCCCCGAACAATTGAATCATCGATCAGCACCAGGGTATCTTTCTCGTTCTGGACAATGCCATAGGTTACATCATAGACATGTGAAACCAGCTCATTTCGAGAGGCATCCTCTGTGATAAAAGTACGCAGCTTGGCATCTTTGACCGCCAATTTTTCCACACGAGGCTTTACGGCCAGGATTTTTTCCAGCTTTTTGGGTTTGAGATCGGGTCCCAAGTCCAATATCTGTTTCTTTTTGATGTGATCCAGCCTTTTATGGATACCCTCTACCAAACCCAGAAAAGAAGTCTCCGCTGTATTGGGAACAAAGGAGAAGACCGTATTCTTTAAGTCATTTTTGATGGCCTTCATCACTGTTTTCGTCAGTTGTTCTCCTAGTTTTTTGCGTTCCAGATAAATATCCCGATCCGTTCCTCTGGAAAAGTAGATGCGTTCAAAGGAGCAGGATTTGCGTTCTAACTGGTCGATATAAGGATCTTCACTAATATTGCCATTGCGACGAATAATCAGGGCATGACCAGGTTGTAGCTCTTCTACCTTAGAAATATGAACATCAAAGGCCGTTTGGATGGCCGGACGCTCAGAAGCCACCACAGCGACTTCGTGATCTGTATAATAGTAAGCAGGGCGAATACCAGAGGGATCGCGCATCACAAAAGCATCGCCATGTCCAATCAAACCCGCCATCACATAACCTCCGTCAAATCGCTTACTCGCTCGGCGAAGCATGCGTTGAATATCGAGGTTATGGAAAATAAAGTCATTGATTTCCAGATTAGTATAGCCCTCTGGTTTGTACCAGGTATGAAGGCGTTGGACCTCATCATCCAGAAAATGACCTATTTTTTCTAAAACGGTTACTGTATCAGATTTCTCCTTGGGATACTGACCAAAACCAATCAATTCCTCAAAAAGCTCATCGACATTGGTCATATTGAAATTGCCAGCCAATACCAGGTTTCTGCTGATCCAGTTGTTTTGGCGCAGAAAAGGGTGGCAGGATTCCATATTATTTCTTCCATGAGTACCATAGCGCAGATGTCCAAGGAGCAGCTCTCCGATAAAGGGCTTGTGATTCTTGAGCCACTTGGGATCATTGAGCTTTTCTGGTTTGAGCGAGCGGAAGTTATCGTATATTTTGATGAAAAGATCGTCGAGATAGTTGGGCTTGATGCTTCTTTTTCGACTGATGTAGCGACTACCTGGCTTTGGATCGAGTTTGATCGTAGCGATTCCAGCCCCGTCCTGGCCTCGGTTGCGCTGTTTTTGCATAAGCAGGCGCAGCTTATTGATCCCATAAAGCGCTGTACCATACTTTTTGTGATAGTAGTCCAAGGGTTTTAAAAGCCGCACCAATGCAATTCCACATTCGTGTTTAATTTGATCGCTCATCAATTTGGGTATTGATCATTCAAAGAAAGTGCAAATATACAACCCTATATTATAAGCTCATCCATTTTTTGGTGATGGAGATAAAATTATTTTTTGCCTTTGTCCTGCGACACACCAAAGTAGACTAAAGACGAATCTGTTAAGAGGAAGACCCAAAGTGCATTCCCTAGTACATCCTGTACGATTTAAGGCCAATATAAGGTCGAATACTAGGTAAAAAATCGTATTTTACAAGGATTAAATAATAGCCTATGGCCCTACTGAGATTTTTTAAAACGCCCCGGCATCAGAAGTTCGAATACCGCCCTCGCCATTGGGACCCGCGAAAGGAAGAATTAGAAGAGCGTGTCAAGCAAGCCAAGGCGCGTGCCAATGGCGATACCACTGACATGAAGTCTCGCATTTCCACTAGTATGCGGCGAGGATTTAATAAAAAAAGAGGAAATTCCAGTTCTAAAGCTATTCTTCGCTCTAATATGATCCTTTTGGCGGTAATCCTTGTTTTAATCATGGTATCATATCTAGTACTTACTGTATATTTGCCAGAGATTATTAATATGATTGAATGAATCAATCAGAACCCATAAAAAGATTGAGTAGATGACGGATGTCATTCAACTACTGCCCGACGCGATTGCCAACCAGATTGCAGCAGGAGAAGTGATACAGCGACCGGCTTCAGTAGTGAAGGAGTTATTGGAAAATTCGATTGATGCAGGAAGTACCCACATCAAGCTGATTATAAGAGATGCTGGAAAAACACTGATTCAGGTTATCGACGATGGCTGTGGTATGTCGGAGCTGGATGCCCGAATGTGTTTTGAGCGCCATGCTACCTCCAAAATCAGAAAAGCCAATGATCTTTTTGCCATTAGAACGATGGGCTTTCGCGGAGAGGCCATGGCTTCTATTGCAGCAATTGCCCATGTGGATATGCGAACGCGACGTCATGGTGATGAATTGGGTCATCGGATTGTAATCGAAGGGTCAGCAATTAGGAGCCAAGAGCCCTGCCAATGTGCAGCTGGAACCAATATTTCCATCAAAAATCTGTTTTATAATGTTCCAGCCCGCCGCAATTTCCTCAAATCCAATACCGTGGAAATGCGACACATCATTGATGAGTTTCAACGCATCACCATCGCTCATCCAGATATTTTCTTCTCTTTACACCACAACAATACGGAAGTTTATCACCTGACCGCAGGGAAGCTCCGTCAGCGCATAGTCAGCATCTTTGGCAATAGCTGTAATAAAAAACTGGTGCCTGTAAAGGAAGAAACTGATGTTTTGCGACTCAATGGCTATGTGGGTAAGCCCGAATTTGCTAAAAAGACCCGAGGCGAACAACTCTTTTTCGTCAACAAACGCTTTATCAAAAGCCCCTATCTCAATCATGCCATTATGACGGCCTATGAGGAGTTATTGCCTAAAGATACTTTCCCGCTTTATGTAATCTTCCTCGAAATCGACCCTGCCCGAATAGATATTAATGTCCACCCCACCAAACAAGAAATCAAATTTGAAGACGAACGATTGGTTTACAACTACCTCAAGGTAGCCGTTCGCCATGCATTGGGTCAATACAGCATTACCCCTACTCTCGATTTTGATCAAGATGTCAACTTTACCCAAGCCCCTCGAGGGAATACGCCTCCGAAAAGTACCATTGCTGACTTTAATCGCAGCACGTCGAGCAGTTCTAATTATAAACAAGACAGCTCAAGCCTTGGCGTAGAGGCTAAACGTTCCAACTCCAATCTAAAAAACTGGGCCAAGCTCTATGAAGGCTTGGATGAATTTGATCAAAGTCCCTCAACAAGTGATCCCAATACAGAAGCACCAGCATCACTGACTATCGAGAGCCAATGGTCAGAACAAGGCTCTTTGGGTGCTAATGAAGAATCTTTCTCTAAAGGGCAAAAGCTGCCCTATCAGATTCATGCGACCTATATTGTCAGTCAAATCAAATCGGGTTTTTTGCTGATTGATCAACAGGCGGCCCATGAGCGAATTCTTTATGAGCGCTATCTTGCGGCCCTTAATGAGCAGGAAAGTTTTACTCAAAAAGAACTCTTCCCAAAAACTATTACACTCGCTCCAGGCGATGTCCCCGTTCTGCAGGAAATACTGCCTCAAATCAATCAATTGGGCTTCGATATCCAAGCCTTTGGCCAAAATGCCTTTATTATCCACGGGGTGCCAGCAGATTTACAAGGAAGTAAGGATGAGCAAAAGGTGATTGAGTCATTATTAGAACAGTACAAGCAAAACCTGGAATTGCAATTGGGAATCCGCGAAAATATCGCTCGCTCAATTGCTCGCTCCGCCTCCATCAAACGCGGCAAGCGCTTGAGTGATTTGGAGATGCAGGAGTTGATCGACAAGCTCTTCGCCTGCGAAGTTCCCTATAAGAGCCCTTCAGGCCGCAATTGTTTTATCACTTTTGAGTTGGAAGAGTTGGATAAGCGTTTTGAGGGCTAGTAATTCATAGCATCATTAACTACATGGCATAGATACTAATGAGTTCACGGCCCAGATTGTGAAGACCTTTCAATATCCGCAAGCTTTGTTTTTCTGATGGAATCTTTATGCCTTTAGCATATTGGTTTAGTAGACTTCTGTTAATTCCACTATATGCTGCAAAGCCCGAAATATTTATACTCTCAAACAAGGTGAAAAGCTGTTTTACGTCAAGACGTAATTCCACCTTCTTTCCCTTAATATGCTGAGTGTCTATCCCGAGTTCTTCGGCTGTTTCCAAGAAAAGTTCCAGTGCCTCTTGGAGATTTGCTCTTAGCTCAAATAGAGACTCTCCCGCGGATGTTACTGCATGGCCAGGTACATCGAGGTAAGCTGTGAAGCCATCCTTTTGTACTTCTACTACTGCCATTAAAACATCGTTACCATTTGCATTTATCATATGCTATATACTGTAAGTCCTAAATGCTGAATAAGCCCACTATTTTAAACCAGCTGCCTTCAAAATTTTACTGACGAGTCCTTTGCCTAAATCTTTGGAGCCATGATCAGGAACCACAATGAGTGGTGGATTTTTTATCGTATCGTGATAAAATATCTTATGGCTTCCTTTTTGGCGAACTTCATACCATCCTGCTTTCTCAATCTTTTTGATCAACTCGGATGCTTTCGTTGCACAAAAGTAACAAAAATGTTACTTTTGTGCAACTCTATCCTTACCTAAAGAGAAAACTTTAACATCAAATCCGTTTGCAATACCCTAAGTTCCAAAGTATCCCCCTGCACCACATCTGGGTTCTGATTTAGAAAGAAAATGGCCTGTTCCCAATGGACCATCTGGCCATCGGGGCCACTGGATAGGCTGATCTCTTCGTCGATGTGCAAATCAAACCAAAAGGCGATGGCATGAGCTTGGCCATCTGTTGCAATGGGAATTTTGAGGATGGTTTCGTTGGGCTGGTCTTCTCCAGCGGTGGGGGGAAGATTTTTAAAGTCAATCGCCAGGATGGGAAATACTTCGCTGAGCTGGCGGTGTGGGAGATGTTTTAAATGCATGGAGACGTAATCGCTACTTAGGGCAAATTGGTTAAATGCACTTAAATCAAAACCGGAAATCTTTTTGACGGGATAGACCTTATTGAGGTGATTGGTCTCAATCACAACGCCATATACATTGGCCGCCCTTGGTATGATGATCGCATTAGGTTTGACTAGGTTATTCAGTGCGTGGCGAATTGTAGGGATCACGCCTTCTCCCAGGAGACCAGCATCTACGATTTCAGAGACCAATAAATCTGCTTTTTCTGGCAAATCTTCACCTACTTTTAGTGCTGTTGACTTTTTATTGATGATATGAATTTGTTCCTTGTAACCATTAGCTGCAACAATCTGCGTAGCTGCCTCTGCAAGAGCAGGCACCATCTCGCAGGCATAGACCTCACTCGCCCCTGCCCGCATAGCCATCATCGCCAATAGGCCAGATCCCGTACCAATATCCAATACCTTTAAAGGCCCCTGAATAGCTCTCCGCAAAGCTTGATCAAAACCATCGTTCCTTGGAGTGTCAGCTAACATTTGGAAATGCCATCCAGGAATTTTGGAACTACTAATGCGACGAATATTTTGCAGGGCCAGGGTATTTTCTGGATCGAGTGCTAATACTTGTTCATAATACTGCTTGGCCTGCTCGATTTTGGCTCGATCGCGGTGAATATTTCCCAGCAGCATCAGAATTTCAGGGGTATTACCCAGAAGTTGATGCGCTTTGATGTAAGACGCTGTTGCCTCTTCAAGCTGTCCGACAACATGCTGCGTCATTCCCATTTGTTGATGGCATTTCCCATTATTGGGTTCGATGTGTAGAGCGCCTTCATAGACTTTCATGGCTTCAGCATATCGACCTTGTTTATTGAGCAAAGCCCCCAAATTGAGATAGGCTGCGACCAAATTGGGCATGGCTTGAATACACTGAGAATAGTGACTAATGGCCTCTTCTGCCTGACCTTTTGAATTCAATAGATTAGCCAGATTGTAATGGGCATAGGCCATATTGGGGTCGAGCTTTATACACTGTCGATAACTTAGGATCGCAGGCTCAGGCTGTCCGCTGTAGTAGTAGAGATTGGCTAAATTATAATGACCGATGGCTACCTGAGGCTGCAATTTAATGAATTGCCCGACGTATTGGAGTGCATTGGAAAAATCCTTCTTTTGAGTGTAAGCAGACCCCATATGAAGCAAAGCCTCGGGATTGTCGATTCCTCTTGCCTCTCCGATTTTGAGTAGCTCAATAACCTCATCTGACTTACCCTGCCCCAGTAAGCAATCGCTAAGGTAATTATAGAGTAAGGCTTCATTGACGTGCTCCGCTAGCAGTTGTCGATAGATTTGTTCTGCTATGGGAAATTGGCCTTGTTGATGATGATAAAGTGCCTGTTGAAAATTGGGATGGGTTTGTATATTCATTTTTGTTTGATGAGGTCTGTAAAAATGGTTAATGCAAGGTAGGATAATTTAGTAGTTGAAAAAAATAGAAGGACTATTTATCCCACATTGTCGGAGTGACCCCGCCCGTATTGTCGGAGTGACCCCGCCCGTATTGTCGGAGTGACCCCGCCGCCGTTGGCACTTTGGCGGGGAGTCACTCCGACAAGGCCACCCGCGCAGGTGTAGCTATTTAAACAAATTAAGGATACAACTTGCTAATTATCCTGGACATCTACTTTATATATAAACGCTAATTATAATGAAAGTAAATATTTTTTCAAGCTTTATTATTTCTGTATATTGATTCCAATGGATCGTTTTTGGCCTCTTCCCGAAGCCAAAAGATCCCAACCAACCTTAAGCTCGCCCAAAGGCAGCTAAAAGCTACATGCATTTAACAAATAATCAACATTTTCTTAATAATACCTACTACTAAGCATGTAGGTCCTTACCATTATCTTTCCCCTGGTGGGACTTATTTTCGTAAAAACAAAACGTAATGAAAAAAACAAAAACTAAGTTTTCTCAAGTGCTCCTTTGGCTGCTTTGCTTTGCTGTGCCCCTCAGCATTGCTGCCAATAATCACCCCACTACTAAAAATTCATCCTCCGAGGGGCCTGCCCTTTCTGAGGCAGCCACACAAAGCAACTGTAACACTGAAATTGCTTACTGGAGCTTGGATGCTTGCTACTCTACCTCAAGCAATAATTCAAGCCAAGACTACAGCGAACTTACTGCCATAACCAATACCCCAGCTAATTCTGGCGGAAATGTGACGGCAACGAATCTATTTAGAAATCAAGGAAGTCACTCCTGTACGCCAGGAGTCAACGGAAGCACTGCTGTGTGCGTAGGAACCCGA
>JBCBDH010000097.1:0-13197 GCA_038529855.1 Bacteroidota bacterium
CTGATCAAGTCCAACTGCGTATCTATAATGCAGCGGGTGTACTACTTAGTCAGCAGGAAGGTAATTTTGATCAAGGGGAGCAATACTTTCTAATCAATGGCCAAACATTGCCAGAGGCTGGTATTTTGTATTATCAATTAGATACAAAATGGGGAAATAGGACGAAAAAGATGGTTTTAATGCGATGACAGGCAAAAAAATTACAGCACCTTTCTATTAGATTATCAATGACTTACCTAGTGATCACTTAATTTTATCGAAAAAAAATTCATCAATTTTTATGGAATTTTTGAATTGCTGCGTCCTTTTAGGACGCTAGTCTCCTTTTTTCGGATCCAAAAGGATAAAGTGTCTTTGACTTTTGGCGAAAGGATCGCTAAAGGTTTGGCGGAGCTTTGCCCGTTTGCGTAAACGGGGCGGTGGTGGAGCCTTATGGGAGGGTCCCTCCCATAAGTAATCAAACACTCATAAAAATAAAATAAATTAATATATTTAAATCCGCCAATTAAAATAGATTCCTAAAATTCCCCTCCCTCAATGCAACAAAACCCGCCAAAACCAACTAAAATTAAGCAGGCAACTTCTCCCCCCAAAAGATTGTTTGACCTATAAGCGAATCGCAGTAATTTTTCGTACATTTGCGGTGCAGCGAATTTTCGCTATCTTTAAATTATCATTACTCAAAATATAATTTTATCAAAAATGATGAATGCAACTAGTGATTCCGCAACGGCTACCGCCAATGGAACTGCTTCTGCTTCTGGTTCCCCACGACGCATAAAAAAAGTCGCCGTGCTGGGTTCAGGGGTTATGGGCGCTGGCATCGCCTGCCATTTTGCGAATATTGGCTTAGAAGTCCTCATGCTGGATATCGTTCCCTTTGATCTATCTGAGGAGGAGCAGTCTAATCCTAAAGCCAGAAATCGCGTTGTGGATGCGGCGATGAAGGCTGCTTTGAAAGCAAAGCCTGCAGCACTATACAGTAAGAACTTCGCCCATCAGATTAAAACGGGTAATTTTGACGATAATTTCGCTGAAATTGCCGATGCAGATTGGATCATCGAAGTGGTCATCGAACGACTCGATATCAAAAAGCAGATCTTTGAAAAGGTCGATCAGTACCGCAAGAAAGGATCACTAGTTACTTCTAATACTTCTGGTATCCCTATTCATCTGATGATGGATGGCCGCTCAGAGGATTTCAAACGCAATTTCTGTGGTACCCACTTTTTCAATCCACCACGCTATATGCGGCTCCTAGAGGTCATTCCTACACCTCAGACGGACCCAGCAGTGACCGATTTCTTTATGAATTATGGTGATGTGTACCTCGGTAAGCAAACAGTACTTTGCAAGGATACACCCGCTTTTATCGCCAACCGTGTAGGGGTCTATGCGATGGCTAAAATTTATCAGTTGACTGAAGAGTTGGGATTGAGCATTGAGGCTGTTGATAAATTGACTGGACCAGCTATTGGACGTCCGAAAACAGGGACTTTCCGATTGGGCGATTTGGTCGGTCATGATACTGCCGCTAAAGTGATTCAAGGAATTAAAGACAACTGCCCAGAAGACGAACAGGCTGGTGCTTTTGAGATTCCAAAATATCTACAATTCCTGCTTGACAATAAATTCCTGGGCAACAAAACCAAGAAAGGGTTTTATGAAAAGACCAAACAGAGAGATGAAAAAGGACGCCCTGTCATTCTCGCCCTCGACTTGGAAACGCTGGAATACAAACCATCCGTACGCCCTAGTCTGCCCAGCTTAAAAGCGGCTAAGCAGATTGAGTCGCTGTCTAAACGCATCCATTCCTTCTTCTCAGCAGAAGATAAGGGAGGGGAATTGGTTCGCCGCTCGCTCTTGGGCCTTTTTGCTTATGTGTCTAATAGAATTCCTGAGATTACCGATCATCTTTTCAGCATTGATGATGCCCTTCGCGCAGGTTTTGCTTGGAAGGTAGGTCCTTTCCAGTATTGGGATATGGTCGGTGTAGAGAAAGGAATTGAGCTGGCAGAAGCACAGGGAGAAAAGATTGCCCAGTGGGTAAAAGATATGGTAGCAGCTGGTCACACTTCCTTCTATAAGGTCGAAAATGGGGTGTCCAAGTACTACGATATCCATACTAAATCTTACCAGACTGTTGCTGGAACTGAGAGCTTCATCGTTCTCGATAACCAGAGAGAAAAGGCACCTGTTTTCAAAAACAGCGAAGTCGTTCTCCACGATATTGGTGATGGTGTACTTTGCTTGGAATTTATTAGCAAGATGAATGCCATTGGAGAGGGCATTTTGCGAGGAATCAATGAAGCTATTCAGATTGCAGAGGAAGGCCAATGGAAAGGCTTGGTCATTGGTAATAATGCGGAGCATTTCTCTGTAGGTGCTAATTTGATGATGATTGGCATGTACGCTTTCCAGCAGGAATTTGACGAGCTAAATATGGCGGTCGATTTGTTCCAGCAAACAACGATGCGTTGTCGCTATTCTTCTGTGCCCGTCGTTGTTGCTACACAAGGTTATACCTTTGGTGGCGGCTGCGAAATTTTGATGCATTGCGATGCCGCTGCAGTAGCTGCTGAATCCTACATTGGTCTGGTAGAAGCAGGTGTTGGTTTAATCCCTGGTGGTGGTGGAACCAAAGAATTCGCTTTGAGATTGGCCGATAGCTTTTTTGAGGGAGATGTTCAAATTCCCAAATTAATCGAAAAGTGCAAAACCATTGCCATGGCTGCCGTCAGTACTTCTGCACATGAAGGCTATGGACATGGTTATCTGATCAAAGGAAGAGACGAAGTCGTGATGAATACCAGCCGTAATATTGGAGAAGCCAAGAAGAAGGTCTTGGAATTGGCAGATAACTACACCCAACCTGCTCCTAAAAATAATATCAAAGTATTAGGTCGTACAGGACTGGGAGCTGCCTATACCTTTGCCAATGAATTGCTCTTGGGGAATTATGGTTCAGAACACGATATCCTTATTGCTAAAAAGGCCGCCTATGTACTTTGTGGTGGCGATTTGACTGGACCTCAAGAAGTGTCAGAGCAATACCTATTGGATATTGAAAGAGAGGCTTTCCTCAGCTTGTGTGGTACCAAGAAGACCATGGAGCGTATTCAGCACATGTTGCAAACCAATAAGCCATTGCGCAACTAAAATTCATTAACCATTCAGATTGATTAATGATCAGTCTTTTAAAATAAAATTCAATGGACGCATATATTGTAAAAGCTTATCGTTCGGCTGTAGCCAAATCAAAGAGAGGTGGCTTTCGCCATTTTCGCTCCGACGATTTGGCGGTAGAAGTCGTCAAACATATGATGGAACATACGCCAGAATTAGATCCTCACCTTGTCGATGATGTCATTGTCGGCTGTGCCAATCCAGAGGGAGAACAAGGATTTCAAATCGGTCGCCAGATTAGTGTACGCGCTCTAGGTAAGCCTGTTCCAGGTGTTACTGTTAATCGTTATTGTGCTTCTGGTTTAGAGACGATCTCTATTGCAGTCGCTAAAGTTCGCGCAGGTATGGGCGAATGTTTTATCGCTGGTGGTACGGAGAGCATGAGCATGATTCCGATGACGGGTTATAAACTCGCTCCAAGTTATGCGGTAGCTAGTTCTACACCAAATTACTTGGCAAGCATGGGAGCGACTGCGGAAGCAGTAGCTGGCAAATATGAAATTACTCGTGAGCAAGCAGATGAGTTTGCACTCAATTCCCATCTTAAAGCTGCTAATGCCATTGACAATGGTTATTTCAAAGATCAGATTGTTCCCGTTTCTGTAAAAGAAGTTTTTGTAGCCAATAACAAACGCCAGGAAAAAGAGCATGTGGTAGATACTGATGAAGGCGTACGTCGCGATACTTCTATTGCCGCTTTGGGTCGACTTCGCCCAGCCTTTAAAATGAAAGGTGGTGTCGTTACAGCAGGTAATTCTTCACAGACTTCAGATGGAGCTGCCTTTGTATTAGTGCTTAGCGAACGATTGGTGAAGGAGCTTAATTTGACACCGATTGCTCGATTGGTTTCTTGCTCTGTGGCAGGGGTTGATCCCTTATACATGGGAATTGGACCTTGTGCCGCTATACCAAAAGCTTTACAGCAAGGTGGTTTGAAACTAGCAGATATCGACCAGATTGAGTTAAATGAGGCTTTTGCTACGCAATCACTAGCAGTGATCAAAGAAGCAGGTTTAAATCCAGACATCGTCAATGTCAATGGAGGCGCGATTGCTTTGGGTCACCCACTTGGTTGTACAGGTGCTAAATTGTCGACGCAACTCTTCAATGAAATGAAACGCCGTAATCAAAAATACGGAATGGTAACCGCCTGTGTGGGTGGTGGCCAAGGTATTGCGGGCATTTATGAGATGCTTAACTAAAACCTAGCAATACAAAATCATTAATCGGCTGGATGACCTAAAGCGTGATCCAGCCGATTTCCGTTTTAGGCTTTTTTTGAAAAGAAAGGCTAAGTATCGAAGTAAATAGCGTCACTTCGATACTTAAACTCCACGCTGATGTGCTGTCATCCCTCCCATCACCAATTTCATCACCCTTACCTTCCCCCAACGAGGCACTGTTCGCAAAGCCCCTACCAATACCTTGCTCAACCAGCCAGGAAGTACGGTAGATTTTCTACCCAAAGCTTTTAAAATAGGCACAGCGACATCTGTCACTTTTAAGGTCATATCCATTTGCATATTGGCTCTCTGGGCAAAACCACTAGACACTGGCCCAGGGGCTGCTGCCAATACATCTATACCCAAAGGTTTTAGTTCTACAGAAAGGGCTTCCCCTAAAGATTGCACGTAAGCCTTAGTTGCGGCATAATGAGCCGCATAAGGAACCCCTTGAAATCCAACTATTGAACTCATCAGGATAATTCCTCCTTTTTTACGTTTGGCAAATTGCTGAGCGAAATGATGCGTACATTGAAAAAGGGCAGTACAATTCACCTCCAACATATTAAGTTCCTCTTCTATATTGGACCCAATAAAATTTCCAGAGGTTCCATATCCAGCAGAAGCCACCAAGAGTCCTACCTCAAATTGCTTGGGAAGTGCTAGCAATTGATTCCTCCCATCCGCAGTACTCAGATCTGCCTCTAAGATGGCTACATCAATCCATTTCTTAGAGATGTCCATACCGATAAAGAGTAAATACTTTTTCATAATTTTGAGCTTATTGAAATGGATAGATACTCTTGCAAGAAGATGACGACTAACACCTTTACTAGGCCTAAGTGCCTATAATTCTATTGAGTACTTTGTCTTCTAAGGTTGGTGACGGACTAATTCGGACTATGGACCTAGCGTCCAGACAGTTGCATAGTTCACCATCACCAACGCAAGAGTGTTTTTTACGCTAATTTAGTAAGATCACTCCAGTAATCTTATATATCTGTAGTTTCTTAATGTTTGTATCTTTTGACTTAGTGCAATACTAAAGGACAGTTGCGGGCGGGCTTTAACTTTCAGTCACAAGTTATCATTCCACCAATTCCAGGGTTCCAAAAACATCAGCATTGATCCAGCCAATATTTTTATCTTCTCCTTCTATGGGCACTGATCCAATAAAATGTTCTCGCTCTTTGCTAAAATCATTGTCGCAATAAGCCAGCGCAAAGCCCATCTTTTTTCCAGCACTAAGCCGCACAGGAATATTGCGATCTGAATCATCCTGATAGGAATCTTTGTAAACCAACATGGCCATTTCCCAAGTATACACACTTCCCGCCTGCTTTCGGTCTACGAGAAAATGATCATTATAATACTGTGCTTCTCGATTTGTTCCAAGATCAACAACTCGCGAATCTTTGGCTACGTGATAAGCAAAGGCATTGTGATTGTACTGATGTTCACCACCAGACTGATCTTCATCAATAAAGACTTCCATGCTATCATCATCCCAATAGCGATTCAGGCCATCTGGATTTTTATCTTGAAAAACATCATCGACAATTTGTACCAATAGATAGATATAATCCTCCGACCAGGCTACTTTGTAATTGCCCGAAAAATCTTCTTTGCTGTATTCATCACCCAGCCAAAGTTGGTCGATGGGGAGCCAAGGCGAGTTTTTCCAGTGGGCTTCATAGGGATAGCCATCCAGTTTGGGATATTCCATTACCCTCATGGCTTTGATGTGTGTGGGCGTACTTTCTGTAGCCAGTTGAACACCTGTTTTTTTACTTTGGGTTTCTGTGGCGACTGATTCTTGTGCAGGCGATTCTTCTGTGGAGCTAGTTGGAGGCTGACAGGCATAGCCAATGATCAAAAAAGAGCAGAGCAGTAAATAATATTTCATTTGATAATGTATTTACGGATAGCGATCTGGCTGAAAAGCCTGCATATCAATGTCCGTTGATTGCTTAGACAATTGCTGACTGATCAAATAGCCTGTAGCTGGGGCAAGACTCAAACCCATCATGGCATGACCTGAGGCAATCGTCAAATTTTGAAATTTCGATACTTGCCCAATATAGGGTAAGCCATCTGGAGAACAAGGGCGAAGTCCTTGCCAGACTTTTTCCTTAGGGGGTAAATCAATCGTAAAATCGGGTAAATAATGGGGAATAGATTTTAGAATGCCCTTAACCCGTCGCATATTGATCGTTTCGTCCAAACCTGCAATCTCCATGGTTCCTGCAAAACGAAGTTGTTGCCCCATTGGAGTCACCGCTACTTTGGCTTCCATCAATAGCGAAGGATAGCGTGGACAGATTGGGGGTTGATCCAAACTAACACTGTAACCTTTCCCAGCCTGCATAGGAAGTCGAAAATGGAGTTGTCGGGCCATTTGTTCTGACCAGGCACCACCTGCCAATAAAAGATGATCAACTGAAAAATTACCGCGATTGGTTTGAAGCTGATGGATTCGCTGATTGCGGTATTTGATGTCTTGGATTTGTGTCTTAGAATGTAGGGTAACGCCCACTTGGCGTAAATGTTTTTTTAGTGCTTCCAGCAATAAGGCAGGCGACAAATGGGCATCTCCTGGGTAGTACACTGCTCCAAGGATATCGACTTGGATATCAGGTTCCATAGCTTGTACTTCAGCTGCATGGAGGATTTGGGTTTCAATACCCAATTCCTTAGCCATCTCGGCGACTTCTGCTTCTTCTTCCGCTAAGGCTTCGGTCTTATACATCAGTAAAATTCCCCGCTCTTCAAAAGCAAAAGCGAAGTCCCTCGCCAATTCTTGATACAAACGCTTACTCAACAAACTAATATCGCGAAGCGCAGGTGCTGCCCTATGGACATGCTTTTGATTGGCTGCTCGATAAAATTGCCAGCCCCAGGATAAAAGAGAAGCGCTCAACCTTGGCCGTATGTAAAAAGGGCTTTCTGGGTTAAACATCCAGCGAATACCCTTGGCAATCATCCCTGGTGCCGCTAATGGAACAAAATGACTAGGCACCACCATCCCCGCATTGCCATGAGAACAACCTTCACTCAAATCGCCCTTATCAAAAACCGCTACCTCAAAACCTGCTTTTTGCAGATAGTAAGCACAGAAGAGGCCGATAATGCCACCCCCCACAATACTGATATGTCTTGCCTTTTCCATTGCTATCGGTCCGTCTTAAGTTCTTGTTTTCGCATGGTAAATCTGTGAATACTTACCTTTTTTAAATCACCTGAAATCCATGTGCATAGGGATCATCATCGTCGATAATGATTTGATTAAATCCCGTTATCTTCGCCCATCCTTCTATACTTGGAATAATAGCAGGAAAACCCCCAACCCGCGTCATCGCTTCCACTCTTCCAATAAATTTACTGCCAATAATACTCTCGTGAACAAAGCGGTCGCCTTTCTTTAGCTTCCCTTTGGCCGCCCATTGGGCCATGCGAGCAGAGGTCCCCGTTCCACAAGGAGAGCGATCAATGGCTTTATCGCCATAAAAAACTGCATTGCGAGCATCTGCCTCTGGGCTAATAGTGGCTCCAGTCCAAAGCAAATGACTAAGGCCGTGAATAGTAAGATCATTGGGATGGACAAAGGAGTGCTGCGCATTGATGCGCTCGCGGATGATGGGACTCCAACGGGTCAAATCCCCTGCAGTATAGTGTTCAATACCTTCAAAATTCGTTTGTGGATCGACGATGGCATAAAAATTTCCACCATAGGCCACATCAACATATAATTTGCCCAAATCTGGACAATCCACCTCAATTTGTTCAGCCGCCAGATAAGAAGAGATATTGGTTAAGCGAACGGATTTCACCTTATTCCCTTCCTGCTCATAGGCAATCTGTACCAATCCCGCAGGTGTTTCCAATCGAAGCTTTCCAAGCTCTTTAGGCTGTACCAGCCCTTGCTCAATAGCAATCGTGACGGTCCCTATGGTCCCATGCCCACACATAGGCAAGCAGCCGCTGGTTTCAATAAACAATACCCCAATATCATTTTTGGGATCAGCAGGCGGATAAAGAATGCTGCCTGACATCATATCATGCCCGCGCGGCTCAAACATCAGCCCTCGACGAATCCAATCGTATTCGCGTAGAAAATGCTGTCGCTTTTCGCTCATATTTGCCCCGTCCAGTAGTGGCCCACCACCAGCTACCAGTCGAACGGGATTCCCACAAGTATGGGCATCAATACAAAAAAAAGTCTTTGAAGCCATGGGTTAAAGCTCAGAATGGTTAATACGCGAATATACCAATTTCGCCGCAGCCAAATCCTCTAGTGCATGACCAACAGATTTAAAAAGCGTAATATCCCTTTCGCGCTGTCGGCCAGGGTGTTTTCCGCGGCAAAGATCAAATAAATCTGCTAATAAATCATCTGTAGTCAGCAGCCCACTTTGCAAGGGTAGTGCGATATCTCCACTTTCTCGACTCGCTCCTTCCCGCGTATCCAGAAAAACGCGAGCCTTCTGGACAAGGGCATCATCCGCTTCCCGCATATTGGGTTTGTAAGAGCCCACCAGATCAATATGTTGGCCAGGCCGTAAATATTTCCCTTGCAGAATAGGCGTTTCGCTTAGGGTAGCACAGGAAATAATATCTGCTTGTGGGATGGCTTGCGCCAGGTCATCGACCACTTCTAATGTCCAGGGATACTGTTTGGACAAGGTTTGAACCAATGCCATTGCCTTTTCCTTTCGCCTACCCCAAACAAAAACCCGCTCAATAGGCCGAACAGCTGCGTGAGCGCGAATGAGTTGTGGTGCCATGGCGCCAGTTCCCATCATCAATAGGGTTTGGCTATTGGGAGCGGCCAGATAGGTAGCGGCTAGAGCGGAAGCAGCCGCAGTGCGATAAGTCGTTAGCGTTTTGGCTTCTATTTGGGCAATGGGAGCGCCAGTTTGGGTATCAAAAAGTAGATACACGCCATTGATAGCTGGTAAGTTTAGTTGACTGTTTTCAGGAGAAACGGTGGCGAGCTTGACGCCAAAGTACTGACCCTCATCCCAGGCGGGCATGAGTAAAAGCGTAGAGGCTTTTTGGGCAAATGGATTGTTGAAATCGTGGTGATGGCGTTGGGGGACGGTGTAATTGGCCTGGAAGGCGGTGCGAAGGGTATGGATTAGGGCGGGGTAATTTAATACCTGTTCAATTTGATGTGATTGGATTTGTAGCATTATTAAGCTTTACCCAAATCTCCATTCACCAATCGCCAAATCCCCGCAGGATTCCCCTCCTGCAATTCTACAGGCAACAAATCCTTCGGCCAATTCTGATAAGCTACTGGCCGCACAAATCGCTTGATAGCCGCCGTACCTACAGAGGTAAAACGCCCATCCGTCGTAGCGGGATAAGGGCCACCGTGTTGCATGGAATGACAGACTTCCACGCCTGTTGGAACGCCATTAAAAATCAATCGGCCTACGCGATCTTGTAGGGTATGAATGATATTAGTATAGTCAGCAAGTTCTGCTTCATTGCCCATGATGGTGCCTGTGAGTTGTCCTTTTAGTGATTGGATGACTTGGAGCATTTCTGCTTGATTGTAGCATTGAACCAATAGGGTAAAGGGGCCAAACACCTCTTCGCTGAGTTGAGCTTGTTGGACGAAATCTTTTGCGGATACCTTGGCCACGCTGATGCGACCACTTAATCCTGATTTGGGTAAGGCAGATTCATCGATTAGGCGGACACCATTTGCCTGGAGTACTCCTTGCCGTTCTTTTTCGTAGGCATTGCAAACGCGTTCGTTGAGCATGGTGCCTGGAGTCATGCTTTTCATCTGCTCGCCTAGTTGCTGAGTAAATTGATCTAGCGCTTGACTGGCAATACCAATGAGCAAACCAGGGTTGGTGCAGAATTGGCCGACGCCCAGCGCGACGGAACTCGCATATTGCTTGGCCAGCGCTTCCCCTCTCTCCTTCAAGGCTCCTTCCAACAAAAGCACTGGATTAATACTTCCCATTTCGGCAAATACAGGAATAGGCTCGCTTCGCTCCCCCGCAGCATCAAACAAAGCTCGCCCTGCCCGCATGGACCCCGTAAAGGCAATAGCCTTGGTCAGGGGATGTCGCGCAAGGGCTTGGCCTAAATCAGGCCCCGTACCATTGAGGGAAGAAAAAACACCTTCAGGCATTCCCGTTTTTTCTGCGGCCTTTCGGATAGCGGAGGCCACTAGGGCATTGGTTCCCAAATGCGATTCATGTGCCTTGACGATGACTGGACAGCCAGCGGCTAAGGCAGAGGCCGTATCACCTCCAGCAGTAGAAAAAGCCAAAGGAAAATTGCTGGCCGTAAAAACCACAACTGGACCAATGGGCTGTAGCATTTTTCGAATATCTGCTTTGGGGAGGGGCTTTCGGTCAGGGATAGCCGTATCTATACTGGCCTCTACCCAAGAACCTTCCTCCAAGACTTTGGCAAACAGACGAAGCTGGTTGATGGTTCGACCTCGCTCTCCAATCAGTCGACCTTCTGGTAAACCTGACTCTTTCATCGCCCTTTGGATAAGGGCATCTCCCAGTGCTAGAATTTCATCAGCGATGGCCTCTAGGAATTGGGCCTTTTCCCGACCTGAACAGCTTTTATAAAGCTGGAAAGCCGCTTGGGCCTTTTCCATGGCCTGATCAATTTCTTCAGGACTGGCTTGATGGAATTGCCCTTCGATAAAAGCTTGAGTTTTTGGATCAAAAGCCTTTAATACCTTATTGGCAAGTGCAGAATATTGATAGCCGATTAAATTTCTTCCGTCCATTTTATTGGGGCTTAGAGGTCTTGATAAGGAGATAGGTCTGGGCGATTGGCGACGCCAGTCTGGATAATCGCCAGGATGCGTTCGCGTTCTTCGCCACTGAGTGGGAGCCTGGGAGGGCGAGTCGTCTCGGTTCCTAGACCAGTTGCAACTTCGGCGAGTTTGATGTACTGAACAAGTTTGGGATGGATATCCAGTTCGAGCAGCGGCATAAACCAGCGGTAGATGTGGAGTGCCTCTTCCAAACGTCCTGCTTTGACCAATTGATAAATCAAAACGGTTTCTCTTGGAAAAGCATTGACCAGTCCTGCCACCCAACCGTCGGCTCCTGCTGCGATGCATTCAAAAGCAAGGGTATCGACGCCACAATGGATTTTCAAACGATCGCCAAAGGCATTGCGGAGGCGAGTGATATTGGTGACATCTCGGGTAGACTCTTTGATGGCCTGAATATTTTCGTATTGGAGTAGGGTTTCCAACATGGGGATGCTTACTTCCAGTTTGTAGTCTACTGGATTATTATAGAGCATGATGGGAAGCGTCGTTGATTTGGCTACTTCGCTAAAGAAAACAACCATTTCTTCATCACTGGCTTTGTATTGCATGGGAGGGAGTAGCATGAGGCCATTGGCCCCTTTGGCTTCTGCTTCGCGGGCTAGTTGAATCGCGTCAGTGGTTCGGCGTTCGGCGATATTCATCAATACGGGTACACGGTCATCGCTTACTTCTAGTGCAGTTTTTAGTAGTGCCCATCTTTCGGTGTGGGTGATGGTGCTGGCTTCACCAAGGCTACCACCGAGGATAATGCCATTGACGCCTGCTTCTATCTGGGCATTGAGGTTGTGAGAGAAGGTGGGTAGATCGAGCTGGTCGCTAGTGGTGAATTTTGTGGTAACGGCAGGATAGACCCCATTCCAATTGGGCTTCATTGATTTATGGTTTTAGACGGTGTTTCAAACATGGCTTTAAAGGGTAGTGCGCAAATTTGTAATAAAAAAATTTAGCTTGCAAGTATTCTATCAAACATCATCTGGCTATTTGCTTGATTGGCGAAGACTCAAAGTCATACAGATAGCAGGCGGTGCCTTTGGTTTCTAAAGCGCGAAGCTGTTGGAAATGCAAGTCTAGGTAATCCGTATAGCGATTTCGATCAAGTGCTTGGTCTCGATCATCGTGACTAAATAATAGCCAAACGCGTTTTTGGTCGCCCAATGCTTCAAAATCTTTTGGCCATTCCTCCCAGGGTGTTCTGCCATGGACCAATTTCAAATCATCTAATGGATAATGCGTTTGGTAAAATTGGTAGGCATGTTCGGCATAGTGATAGAGATAGAGTAAATCTCCGCTTTGCCAATGTTCTTGAATATAGGACAATGCTTGTTGGATATCCTCTATTTCACGAGGTTCCGCTGTCTGATGGATAGCGTCTAAGGTCGGTTGTAAGAACAATAAACCAGCCATTAGGTAAAAGCCCATCCTTTTGTGTTTGATGAAGGCCCATCTTTCTCCCACCCAAAGATAGACCAGACCAATACCCTCCGTTACCAAAATCAACAAAATAGGCAGCGCAAATAAAAGCAAACGCGGGATGGTAGAGTAAAGCCCAATGGCTGAAGCACCCACTGCCAGGAGAAAAGGAAAAAGTAAGCTTAATAAAGCCATTCGCCGCCCTTTGAATCCTTTAAGTAGGGCTATTAATGCCAATGTTCCAGCCATATACTTGAAGAAAATACCTCCTGGGCTTCTGAACCAACTAAAATAGCTGTTTATATACCACTGCCAAGCTTCTACCGTCCAAAAGTCCAAAGGCATAAAATAAATTTGATGATACGTTTGTAGTCCGCTGTCTTGCATCATGGGGCGCAATACGCCAAAATAGTATCCACCAAAAACCAAGAGCCAGGGCAGTGTAAAATATATCCAATGAAGCCTTACGGTCTTTTCGCGGAGGAGTCCTACCAATGGCAATGCTGCTAAACAAAAAATGACGGGTTGAGAAAAAAATATAAGAACAGCCCCATA
>JBCBDH010000098.1:0-13112 GCA_038529855.1 Bacteroidota bacterium
CATTAATTGTGCAGAACAGCGCCCAGGCCAAAAGATTGTCATTCTTGAGAAAGGACGAAAAGTACTGGCCAAGGTCAAAATATCTGGTGGTGGGCGTTGCAATGTCACCCATGCGTGTTTCACGCCTCGTGATCTGATTGCTTTTTATCCAAGAGGAAGCAAGGCCCTGCTTGGGCCTTTTCATCGCTTTTGTACAAGCGATACGGTGGCTTGGTTTGAGGAGCGGGGGGTAGAGACCAAGATAGAGCAAGATGGTCGAATGTTTCCCATCACTGATGATTCCCAAACGATTATTAATTGTCTCTGGCGAGGGGTGCGCAAGCACCAGATTGAGGTGTTGACTAACCATCGAGTGGCCATTATACGACCTGTAGCAGATCATTGGGAGGTACAACTCAGTGATGATCGCATTTGGTGCGCTCCCAAAGTGCTTTGTGCAACTGGGAGTAGCCCCGCTTTTTGGAAAATCTTACAAACGCTGGGACATCGCATCGTCCCTCCAGTTCCTTCGCTATTCACTTTTAATATTGACGACGAAAGACTTCGCGACCTGCCTGGCTTATCAGTCCCTCATGCGAAGGTAAAGATCATAGGCAGTAAACTGCAGAGTGAAGGGCCGCTGTTGATTACCCACTGGGGACTGAGCGGACCTGCTGTGCTCAAGCTGTCTGCTTGGGGAGCGAGGCAGTTGCATGAGCGAGCCTATGATTTTAGGATATTGGTCAATTGGCTGGGCGAGCAAAGCGCAGAAGAAGTGATGGATCAACTAATGGCTATCCGCCAATCTATTCCCAAAAAACAAATCCTCACCAAAGCCCCTTTTGAACTACCTTCTCGTCTATGGAAACAATTGGTTTTAGCAACAGGCTTACCTGGCGAGCGCCGCTGGGCAGAATTGGGTAATAAAGCCCTCAAAAAGATGGCCCACCAACTCACTGCCGCAGAATTTGCCGTCAAAGGAAAAAGTACATTTAAAGAAGAGTTTGTAACAGCAGGAGGTATTGACCTTAAAGAAGTCAACTTTAAAACCTTTGAAAGTAAACTATTCAAAGGGCTCCACTTTGCGGGAGAGGTATTGGATATTGATGCCGTAACAGGAGGCTTTAATTTTCAAGCCGCTTGGACTGGTGCCTGGATCGCTGCTCAAGCCATGGCGGAAAGCTAGTAATTACCACATGCCTATGCTGCTGAGGTAGTGCTCTGCCATACGGACATACTGCCCATAAGTAAAACCACAACGACATCTATCAGGGTAATAAGACATGTAATTCCCTACATCAGGAACATAGGCTTCGCCATTGGAATCTGTCAAAGGAGAGATAAATCGACATCCTAAATCGACATCTACATAATCTTCTACATCATCCCCCACCATAAAGGGATCAGCAGGAGTGTCGCAGACTAAATCGCCATTATTTGAGCATTCTGGTTCATCTTCAGAAACCGTACTTGGCCCATTGGCATCTGCTTCAAAGGTATGATAGAGGTTGAAATAATGCCCCATTTCGTGAGGAAGGGTTTTGGCTCCAGCGCCCACACAATCGCCTTTCAGGATCACGATGCCTCCGCTTTCCAAATTGGTAATTCCGCCTAAAGTGGCAAAACCACAGATAGCATCTCCCTCCACTGCCGTCACAAAATACATATTGATGCGGTTATTCTTATTAAAACGAACTTGCATCTCTGCCCAATCATTACCCTGCAAGGTGTCGTATTGGAAGTTGTTGATGTAATTGAATTCGCAGACTTCAAAGGCTGCACAGATGGGTTCGAAGGCCTCATTGAGGATGACAAAATTGTCTAGAATTTCCTGCTCAGTTACACCAGGATCACTGAAACTATCACGCACAATATGAGCCACTACTGTGAAAGTTTTATTCAAACAAGGTAGGGGAGCTTGCCTAGTATGAAGGTTTTGCCCTAAAAGTTGATTTCCAGACAGCAAGAAGCTGACAATAAGTAAAAAATTTACTATAGTTTTCATATTATTGGCGTTAATAATTGCAAACATACATCTTTGAACTTATGTTTGCAAACAGTTTTTTGTAAGCTATTAGTCTAAAAATACAAGTTTGCAAGTTATGAAAACCCTTAGGATTTTTCTTATTTTCTTGCTCTGTGGTTCCATCGGAAGTTGGCTCCAAGGCCAATCTGCTAATGTAACAATGGGATGTGCACCTCTCGAGGTCACCTTCTCTGCAGACAATAATTTTCCAACTTATTTCTGGGACTTTCAAGATGGTGGCATCTCTGAGATTGAGAATCCTTCTCATATCTTTGCCAATCCTGGGGAATACGAAGTTGAACTACGGCAAACGGAAAATGGCCCTGCAGAAGGGACTATTACGATTTCCGTATTTGAACAACCTGATGTAACGGCTATAGCCACTCCTGATGGAGGTTGTGTACCTTTAGATGTTGTATTTGAATCCACTTCTACTGTTGATTCTCGAATTACGGTCACTGGTTATCAATGGGTCTTTGGCGATGGGAATGGAAGTAATGCTGGGGCGATGGTTTCGCATACCTATGCTGGACCAGGAAATTACACCGTTTCATTATCATTAGAAACTAATTTTGCTAGTTGTAATACTCAGGAAATCTTCAATGATTTTGTTACGGTCTCTGATCCTCCTGATGTTGGTTTTACCACTGATCCTGATCCTGCAATAGCTTGTGTTGGCCCTATAACTGTTAGCTTTACCAATACCTCTACGGCTACGACAGCTTTATCCTATGATTGGGATTTTGGCAATGGGATGACTTCTAATGCAGAAACGCCGCCTTCACAAACTTACACAGCTGACGGCCAATATCCCGTAACGCTGACGGCCACGGATGCCAGTGGTTGTTCTCAGAGCTTTACCCGTATTGTAAGTGTTGGCCCTCCAAATGCTAGTTTTTCACTACCTAAAGATACGGTTTGTCTTGAAGAGGCAGTTCAAATGGAAAATAACTCTTCTGACGGAAACTACATCTGGAACTTTGGTGCATCAGCTACACCACAAGGCTCTACACAGGCTAATCCAGTGGTGATCTTTAGTGAGGCAGGTAGTTTTGATATCAGCTTATCGGTTACTTCTACAGACGGCAATTGTTCTGCTGATACCGTGGTGACTATCGTAGTGGAGGAAGCGGATGCGAGCTTTACTTCTGATCCTACCTTTAGTTGCAGTGAACCCATGCTGGTCAACTTCACTCCAAATAACCCATTAGCTGGTCAAACCTATCAGTGGGATTTTGATGATGAAAGCCTTCCCAGTAATGAGTCGAATCCATCTCACGAATACAATAATCCAGATACCACTACTTTTTCCATTAATGGAGCGATTGTTTTCCATCCAGAGCTTACGGTAACTACAGCTTCTGGCTGTATAGCTACCTTTGCAGATACGATTGTCCTGCACCAACCCAATGCACTATTCCAACCAGACGTCATCAATGGCTGTGCGCCATTGACCGTGACCTTCTCAGATTCTAGTTCTTCTGTTGAACAGATTTTGTTTTGGCAATGGGATTTTGGAGATGGTGGGACGGCTGTAGAGAATAATGATGATCCAGTTGTTCATACCTTTACCAGTCCAGGTGAGTATGATGTGACGCTTATCATTACGAACTCTTCCAATTGTGCAGATACTTCCTATGCCTTAACGATAGAAGTTGGTTCGCAAATCACACCTGCTTTCTCCGCTGATCAATCCTCTGTCTGTCCTGGTGATACGGTTACCTTTATTGATGAGACTGGACAGGATGATTTGATTGATGCCTGGCATTTTAGTACGGATAATGGACGATCTTTCCATTGTTTTGATGAAAACAGTTTGATGTGGCCATATACCAGCGAAACAGGACCACAAGATGTATCGCTAACGGTGGAATACAATGGTTGTTACAGTACCACCTCTATCTCCAATCTGATTGATGTCAATGGACCAATTGCCCAGATCGATTATTTGGTAGATTGCGAGAATCCATTTGATATCGCCTTTATGAATGAGAGCTTTGATGATACTTCTATCTCTTGGGACTTTGGAGATATAACGATGATCAGTAATGATCAAGACCCCGTTCACACCTACGATACCACTGGTGACTATACTGTTATCCTAACTGCACAGAATAGTATCAATGGCTGTCCTGCTTCTATGGATACGGTCATCGTTCACGTCCGCGATATTGAAGCGGGTTTTGAATTGGATACGATCTTGTGTTTGGGGCAGGAATACCAATTGGATGCGGCGATGTCTCAGGATGTTGAGGCAGATTGTTGGAGAGGCTACACCTGGTATTTTGATTCTGCTCGTCCGATCACTACACAGGACGAATCAATCGACTTTACCTTTATGCGGCCTGGTGATGATATCGTAACGCTGGTAACGACGGACATTAATGGCTGTCGCGATACTTCGGTACTTGATGTGCGCATTTTTGGTGTATATCCAGATGTTACCCCCAGCCAAGATACCATCTGCTTACCTGCTACGGTAAGCTTTACCAATTTGACAACTGCCGATACGACCATTGTAGAATGGGAATGGGACTTTGGTGATGGTTCTGGGACCATGTCCTCCGATTCTCTTCCTCCACCTTATACCTTTACCTCAATTGTGAGCAATCCTATTGATGTCACCTTAACGGCTACGGATGCGGTAGGTTGTGGACAAATGGCTACTATTCCCATTTCGGTTTATCAGCCATTTAGTGAGATCACCACGATTCCTAATCCTGCAGCGATATGTGTAGGCGAGGAGGTGAGCTTTACCGCTTCAGACTTTACGACTTTTGGTTCTAGCCTGACCTATGAATGGGACTTTGGCAGTGGCATGCCCACCACGAGTACCATGCAAACCGAAACGGTCACTTTTGATACGCCAGGAAATATTGAGATTGATCTGGTCTTCACAGAAGTGGCTTCTGGCTGTAAAGATTCCGTAAGAACTTTTATTGATGTTCAAGATTTCCCTGTCGCTGATTTTACCAGTGATTTGGATGATATCATGGGGAACATCTGTTATCCTCAAGACCCACAGTTTACCGATCTGAGTGTATCTTCCTCTCCGCTTACCCAATCCTGGGATTTTGGAAATGGACAAATGGGGATGGGCCCTACGCCATTTGCTAGTTTTGGCAAGGGAACTTTTGAGGTAACTTTGACCGTGACGACTACCAATGGCTGCGCTTCTACGACTTCACGGACTTATACGCTGATTGGTCCTGAAGGAGATTTTGAAATTGATAGAAATGAAATTTGTAATGGGGATGATATTACCTTTAGCCTGATTGAAGCGGATACTTCTGGCGTCTCTAGTTTTAGCTGGGATTTTGGAGATGGTACCGTCATGGAAGGAGGAAATCCCGTTACGCACGAGTATAATTTTAGTGATACAACTTCTACGACCATTGTCCAATTGATCTTGGAAGGCGATGGTTGTACCATACCTATAGAGAAAGATATTAGTATTATTCAGTTGTTTGCTGATTTTGTTATTGGCGATGGGACGAGTAATACGGCCTGTGTTGGAGACAATGTTGATTTCTTTAATAATACCTTAGGGTCAGCTGATCTATTTAGCTGGGACTTTGATGATGGTACGATGTCTACCCAAGAAAATCCTGCTAATATTTTCAATGATCCAGGGGATTATGAAATTGAGTTTGCTGTTGGGACTAGCCAGTTGGGTTGTACTGATACGATTAGCCAAACCTTGATTATTTCTGATATTCCAGCGCTTTCTGCTGACGATACGGGCGTTTGTCCTGAAGAAGCAGCTACGGTTTCCGTGGATAATCCAGACCCCAATAGTGTTTATTCCTGGACGCCAGAAGAGGTATTTGCTTCTGGGACCAATTCCTCTACGGCAACGACGAGTATTCTAACTGAAAATACCACGGTCTTTGTTGAAGTGACGAATGAATTAGGCTGTACCAATACGGATACAGTTAGCATTAGCGTTGTTCAAGCCTATGAACCCGTTATTTTTGACACCACGGTTTGTGAGGGCACAACGATTGCTCTACCCCTATTAAAAGATACTACTCATGCTTTTAGCTGGTCAACTACAGAGGGTTTGAGTTGTACAGATTGTTCTTTTCCAACTGTTGAGGTGCTTCAGGGGGTACAATATATTCTGACTGTTACGGATGCTTTTGGATTGAATTGCTTCTCTGTAATTGATTCCTTTACGCTTCGTATTCCAGAAGGTGATTTGGAGATGCCCAATGCCTTTACCCCAAATGGTGATGGCAATAATGATTTCTTCAATTATGTATTGACTGGTGCATCAGGTGATGAAATTCTGGTAGAACAGTTCCAAATCTTCAATCGTTGGGGGCAGGTAGTCTATGATAATGAAGACCCTAGTGTGGGTTGGGATGGTATGTTTAAAGGAAAACCCTCTCCCTCTGATACCTATGTTTACCTCATTAAAGTGGCCCTGGTCGGTTGTCCGATAGGGGAGAGCAATGGGGATTTGATATTGATACGATGATGGGGGTTGTTGAATGAATCCCAGGTCAAACGGCTGTTGTTTCTGAAGAGGCAACAGCCGTTTGCTGTTTAGGACCGTATAAATAATAGGTGATCTAGCTTCCTGGCTATAGGATTGCCTGATAGCTCTCTGGTGTATCCACATCTCTTAGAATGTGATTATTGGGCATCTTTAAGTACTGGACTGCTTCAAAATGTGCTTTGATAATGCCTTTACAACCTTCTGGTGCTTGGTGGGCTAGCAATTCATCCCTGTAGGAGTGGTCAAAGATAACGGGATGGCCGCGTGCTTCTTGATAGGTAGGCACTTGTATAGGACGGCTGGATGGGGAGTGTAGCCAGTAGGCTTGGATTAGTAATTGGTAGTCGGCCGTTTGGAGTAAGGGAAGATCAGCTAGCGCAATCATATAAGCCTTGCTCAGCTTATCGGCCTTGCGGATACCTGCTTGTATCGAACTCGTCATTCCCAGGGGATAATTTGGATTGTGGACACTGTGAAAGGAAAAGCCATCTAATTCAGCCAATACTCGCTCCGCTTCGTATCCCGTAACCAAAATCAATTCATCAATCGCCGCTGCGGATAATTGGCGAACCATATGCCGAATCAAAGGCATTCCATCATAGGGGAGAAGCAATTTATTAGCCAATCCCATACGGCTAGATTGTCCTGCAGCAAGTAGGATCGCGCTAATCATTGGTATAATATTAAGGAGTGTGATCCAGCGATTGAACCAGCCTTCCCATTTAATTGCTTTTGATCAATTGCGCACTGCTGGGAATCTCCTCTCCAATGGCTTTGTACAATACATTTACCCGAAGGGCTCGCAGGCCAGAGGCGCCTTGCAGATCTTGCAGGTCCAAGCGTTCCACCTGATCACCCAAGACTTTGATTGACTGAAGGTATTCGATGTATTGTAGGTATTCCTCTGCATCTCTATTTTGAGAATAGACAATAGCAATTTTTCCAGGTTGTGTTAGGCGCTCATTCGTGCCCTTGATATAAGCCTTATCGATGCGCTTTTTGATGATTTCATAACGCACATTATAAGCCCCATCTACATCAAAGCGTTTCTCATCCATTCTAAATTTAATGGATAGTGGGCTGCTGTGAATTAAGATGAGCGAAGCGACATCCAAAGGTATTTTTAGGGTAGGTTTGAGTTGGTGCATGACATTTTCTACACCTGCAATAGTAAGCAATTGCCAAAGCCTTAGGTTTTGGAGATGCAACTGATGAAAAGGTCTGTTTTTGACCAGAGAGTCACCAATGTAGATATTAAACTCTACCCCATCCGTTTTGTATTTCTCAAAATAGTGCGGATACATTTGTTGGGCGATCTCCTGCTGTTTGTCGATGTAGTCTGAGAGTTTTTCATTGATCAGACTTACACTTTGCTCGTATTCTCGCCGCTTTTTGTACAGGACGCCTAGTTCAGGGTCTAGAAGCTCTTGATAGGCGGTTACCTTTTGCTTAAGGGTTTCGTCAACATTTTTGAGATGGTCAAATACGGGATAAACTTCCCTGCGTAAAAATTCCAGCATACTCACCTCATCGCCTGCATTTAAGCCTTTTTTGAGGTTGCGGGTATATTTATTGATGCGATATTTAAGCTGCTCAAAAATGGGCATTGCTTGCTGCTTAGCGGCTGCCGTCAGTACCTTCTTCGCCATTTCTAGCTGCTCAATCAAATCCTCCTGGATCGCTTTATTGCGCTCTGTCGAAGAACCTTTGATATCGCTTTGCCCATAGAGTGGATAAACATCTTCAAAGGAAATATCTTCTATTTGCTCTGTATCAATGAGCTGTTTGGTCTTGAGTAAATTCTCAGCTGCTTCGAAAAAACGCCAGGACACAGAGGGGTGAATGGCCGTGTATTTGTCTTGAACGATCACCTCTAATCGCGTTTGGTATTCATCCAGACTGCGTTGCATGGCAATACTGAACATAGGCAGTATATCTGCCAATTTATTGACGACTACAGAATTCAGCTCGCCAGTTTTTGTGGACCCTATCTCAAATAGCCCAATCAATTCGTCATTGGTATTGAGGATAGGAGCGGCGATATAGCTTTTGATTCCTTGCTTGGTCAGGCGTTTGTACTCAGGCATGACATCAGCAGCTTTTTCCAAGTCAGAAATCGCTAGTGTTTTATGGTTGGTTAAAAAAGATTTGCTGGCATGGTCACAATAGGCATCGCTCAAGCAAATCTCTTCTGTATCAGAAAGAATCAGGCTAGAGGCATAATTATTGAGCAAAGAGCTGATGGTCACATCTTCCTGATCGATAAAAGCAAATCCAAAACGCAGGTCTTTGATGTTAAACAGGATGCGAAGCAATTGCTCGATATGATTGACCTTTTCCTGATTGTGTAGGGCATTTTTATCGAGCAGGTCAGATTTCAAATAGGATAAGACCATATCTGTAGTGACATCAAAAATGGTCATTAGTGTAAAGCCTTCCAGCTCAAAGGTATCTACTGGAATCTTTTCTCTCCAGAGGGCGATATCTTCAAAATTATCCAGTAAGAGTTGTATTTCCTCCTTGGAAAGGTGGAAGTCTTCATTGAGTAGTTTAAAATCGACAAAATCGGCATTGATGAATAAGCGGTAGTAACGAGTAATTCCTGTGGTTTCATCGGGAATGTCGATGAAAAAAGGACGTTTAGCATCCACCTCGATGCCATACAATGTCTTGAGGATGAATAAGCCAGAGAAAATATACATGGAGTCCGCATCCATGTTTTTGATGACTAGGTTATAGTCATCACTAGCATTTTTCAAGATATTGGAAAATCGCGGAGAAGGATTAAACAGGATAGGCGTAAAGGGAACCCCTGCTGCCTTGATTTCATTGAGCCCTAGAGCTGGTGGGAAGACAGCAGATAGCAAAAGCTGAACTTCCTCTTTGTACTGATCCAAAATAGAATAGTCATCAATATGACCATTCAGTCCAGGAACCTTATTGAGTTGTTCCAAGACTTCTTTCGCATAATGTGCTTCTTTGGGATGCTCGCTATTGGCCCGCTCCTCCCAGTGTTCAAATAACTTTTTGAAACTAAGATGTATTTTTAGCGGAATACTAGGTAGCTGTTGATCGATCGAGGATATGGATATCTTTTCCAAGATGGTATATTTTTTCTGATGTTATTCTTTAACAAACTCGTCTCACGCAAAGTTCTAAGCGCTACACCTTTCAAAATTAAGCCATCTTGACCCAAAAGAGCAAGTTTATCCACTGCCTATACTCAATATCTTGACTTCTACTCGTTGATTTTTCCTGCGCCCATCGGATGTTTTATTGGTCGCAATAGGTTTTCTCTTGCCATAACCTTTAAAGTAAACTCGGCGGCTATCAATGCCTTTGGTGGTCATATAGTCTGCTACAGACTTGGCGCGAGCAGTGGACAGGCGGTCGCAATACTCATGGTCGGGAATGCCATTGGTATGGCCACCAATTTCCACAACAATGTCTCTATTGCTGTTCAAAAAACGATATACTTCGTCCAGTACGGGCGTAGAAACGGTTTCTATATTCGAGCTATCTGCTTCAAAGTACAGGTTTTTGAGCTGGATGATTTGGCCAGTACTAAGTCGGCGAGCGTCCAATTCAGGCAGTTGTTTCTTGCTGATGCTGATATTGCCAATGCTTTGACAATTATTGGCATCAACAACCGTGATTTGATGACTGCCAGGAAGTAGTTTTTCCGCTCTGGGGCCAGATTCTCCACTGTCCCAGATGTAGGTGAAGTCGCCATTCCCTCCGCTGGCTTGTACACTGGCTTTGCCATTGCGTTCCCCATCTCCAGAAGAAGCCTCTAGTTCTTTTGCTTGAATCTGGATGGGGGCAGGGCCAGTAATCTCCTGTTCAATCGTTGCAATATTGCCCAAGGCATCCGTAATCGTCACTTGGTACTGTCCTGCGCCCAGTTGTTTGACCAATTCTCCCTTGAGCGTTTCGCGATTCCACTGGTATTGATAGGGGGCTTGCCCGCCACTTACGCTAATCGAGATACTGGCTTTTTGATCTCCTGGGCAAGTATTGGTATTGATTAGACTGGCTTTAGCCTGAAGTGCTTCTACCTTTGGTTCTGGTTTGGCGGTGATTTCAATTTTTGTACTAGCCGTACATCCTTGCCCATCTGTTACGGTCACGGTATGGATACCCGATTTGAGTTGGATGGCGGTTTCGCCCGTTTCTCCATTGTCCCAAAGAAAAGTATAATCCGCTTGTCCTCCTTCCACCTCAGCCAGCGCAGAGCCATTGGCCAATCGCTCGCTACCTGCCTCTGCCAGCAGGGTCGTCTGTATGCGCAAATCACTCCGTTCAATCATCGCACTGACCACCTTTTCGCGCCCTTCGCTATCTGTCACGGTCACCGTATACAAACCTGGCCCTAGCCCTTCGGGCATACTATTGGCATGATCAAAATTCCATTGGTAAGCATAGGGCTCTCGTCCACCAATGACTTTTACTTTCAAACTAGCATCATTGGCATTTCCCTCACAACTCAGCGGTTTGGTCACTTCACAACTGACGGTCATGGCCGATTCTTTTTCAATTAAAAACAGCCCTTTATCTGCCGTTCCAACCCAAAGCGCATCGTCGCGATCCACTTCTATAAAATTGACCTTTTTGCTGGTAAAGCCATTGGAGGGACCAAACCTTTCCGCCTTATCTTCTACAATATCGTAGCGAGTAATAATTTCTGAGGCTACCCAAAGTCGGCCATCACTATCGAATCGAATATCTTTGATGCTTCCTTTGGCTAGTGAGAGCACAAAATCGCCAGGAATCCAGCGGTTTTTGGCATCGGCCTTCCATAGAATATCATCTCCCATGATCCAAATATCTGGTCCCATACCCGTGATGGCTCGAATATTTTCGTTCTTTTCATAGAGTTTCCATTTGTCATTCTTACCATAGAGTACGCCATTTGTCGTCCCTATCCAGTGATGGTCGTAGCGGTCGATATAAATGGTATTGACGAAATTGGAGCGAAGTTTAGAATTATCGACATGTAAGTGTTCGATGAGCTGAAGCTTTTGTCCTAGTCCGAAGCGATAGGCCCCTTGCTGACTGGTTCCTATCCATAGTTCATCTCGTAGCTCGTCGTAATAAGCAGTATTGATCTTATTATCTCCTTGTAGAGGAATGCGGCCTTCTGTAATTGTATCGCTGATGATAGATTGGATATCAAAAGTGAGGTTAGCATTGCCACATTTCTGCTGGAGCAGGGCCCACTGGGCTTCTCCCAATGGAAGCGCACTAGCATTATCAGCAGAGTGGATTTGAAAGACCCCTTCTGTCGTGCCCACCCATTTCTTATTGTCCTCTTCTACATAGATATTGATGATATTTGAATTTTGGGGAACAGCAGTGCAGTGAACTACGCGCATGGGTTCTTGCGCATAAGTCCATTGAAGTATAAAGAGCAAAGCTAGAACAGGTAAAGATTTCATGAGCTGTTATTTTTCCCTTTGTAAAAGTAATAATCCTTACAGCTTAGGCCATTATCTGTGCAAAACCATTATGGTCTGGCCCCGACATTTTAGGCCCCAGTATGGGTGTAGGCTCAATGAAGAGAAGGCTTTTGAGCCAGGCTTTTCGTCCTGATGCATCAAAAAGACCTAATTCCATGCAAAATAATGCATTGAAATTTATTTCTGGTAAGACTTTGATTTAAACTTGATTAGCCAAGTAAAATTGCCCAGCTTATCTACTTTTTAGTGGATGGTTTAGGTGTATTTACCTCCTTTGAGCTCCTCTTGTAGGGCCTTGAGTTGATCCCAGTTATCAGCTGCTGCCAATTTAGCTTGGCGGGCCCAGGTACCTGGATTGTGCATTTGGAATCGCGGTCCCGCTGCTTTGAGAATGGCTCTAAGGCTCGTTACCTTTGCTGCTCCCAAGTCAGCAAAGGTGTTGATGCCTGCCTCCTTGAGTAATTGCTCGATCTTGGGACCGATACCTTCAATCCTTTTGAGATTATCACTGGCTGTTTTGGCAATATTGGCTGCTTGTGGCACAGGTGTACTTTCCTTTGGGCCTGTTGTTTGCGTGCTGGTCTTAGGAGCAGTTTCGGCTTTTGGCGTATTTGGTTTTGATGTGTTTCCGGTGAGAGGGGTGGATTTTATTTTTTTTGTAGTGGCTTTTTTGGAGCTTATTTTTTTGGAAGCCTTGGCTTTGGGCTGATCTGGCTTCTTCGTTTCTTTTGGGGTACTTACCTTTTTATTTTCTGTGTCTAGCGCTTTTAGTGCAGCCTTTGCTATTCGATATTCCTTATGTAATTTTTTCCACTCCTTATGTGCCTTTCGGTAGTCTTTCCAAAAGGGGAGTAAGATGGCCTTTAGTTTGGATCTTTTTTTCTTGTAGGCTTTGAATTGGTCCTTTTTTTTGGCTTTAGCCTTTTTCAATACTTTCTTTATGCTTTCTATTGCTGCTTTTTGGGCCTTGCGCTTTTTTTCTATGGATTTCTTCTTCTTCATAGTACTTTGGGTTGCTAGTTAAGGATATTCGGACAGCTAAAGTACAAATTGTAAAAAGAAGTCCTTAACAATGAATTGATTTTTATTAACAATTAATTAATATTGGATAGGCTTGTTTCGAGAAAGCTTAGTCGGAACAAGC
>JBCBDH010000099.1:0-13049 GCA_038529855.1 Bacteroidota bacterium
GCTGCGGATATCAATAATTCTGGTGATATTACGACTTTTGATTTGGTTGAATTGAGGAAGCTCATTCTGCAAATTGAGGAGACTTTTAATAATAATACTTCTTGGCGTTTTGTCCCTAATGATTACGTTTTCCCTGATGCCACGAATCCTTTCCAAGAGACTTTCCCAGAGGCTTACACCATTGATACTTTATCAGAGAATATGGAAGCGACCTTTGTCGCTATAAAAACAGGTGATGTGGATTGCAGCGCTCAACTGCATAGTGATCAAAGCGATAATCGCCATACATGGAATCCATACGTGCTACCTGTCAAAGATCGTCAACTGACTGCTGGCGAGACCTTTACACTTGATCTGCAAATACCAGCTACACAAAATTTAATAGGCTTCCAGTTCGCGCTGGATTATCATACACATCTCTTGGCTTTTGATGGGCTGGGGGAAACCAGCCTGCCCCAATTTGGCAAAGGCAACTGGCTAAACAAAGCCAATGGGCAGCTCAATCTGAGTTGGAATGTAGCGAAAGCCCAAGTCTTGAGGGAAGGACAAAGTCTGGTTCAAATCCAATTCACTGCCTTAAAAGATACTTGGCTTTCCGATGCTATCCAAATTGCGGATCAATCTGATTTGCAGGCAGAGGTTTATCGTCAAGATGAGGATCAAATCACGCTGTTACAGCCAAAGCTACAGTTCAATGCAAACCCTACCCAAACACAAAATTTGGACTGGCAGCTCTATCAAAATCAACCCAATCCTTTTGAGCAAAGTACCTTAATTCCCTTTTCACTGAGTAGTCCTCAAAACATTCGCTTACAGGTCTTTGATGCCCAAGGACGCATCCTCTTCGAAAAGCAAGGACAGTATGATGCAGGAATGCATCAGATCGAGGTCAGCCAAGATCAGTTGCAAGCCAAAGGCTTATTGCTGTATGCCTTGACGGTTGAAGGATCGGTAAGTACTTATCGCATGTTATCAATAGACTAGGGGAGAGGTGGCCATACTCATCATCAAGCCACTATAAGTTGTCAAATTCCCTAATCAGATAATTACCATTTTTGGGGTATGCCCCAAGTGAGAATAAATTGTATCTTTGACTAAGTTATTTATATAAATCACATAAGCGCAATTTTTATTTGATTGCCTACCCCATAGCTTATAATCTTTGACGATTATATAAATCCTATAAACAAATTCCTCCACTAACCGATCTGTTTATCCCAACAACAGCATCAAGAATTAGGTATCGCTCCACCGTTTTTGACCGTGGAAATACCTATTCAGGTTATTCTTTAAAGTAGATATTTACTGGTTTGAACCAGTTGTCGGATACAACCGCCACAAGGAGAACAATTTCAAATTGTTCTTTTGTGCCGCCTATTGCCATGATTGATTTACATTTGGTTATTATGGTTCAAAAACTGTAGGAATACAGCATGAATTCTTTAAACAGTTTTTGACCAACCCTTCCCCCTTTCATCAATGATTGAAGGGGGGCTTTTTTCGCTCGCCCAATCTTTTTTTGTATCTTTATCGCGACAAAAAATAGTCCCATGAAAAGAACACTCCTAATGCTAATTGGATTGCTTTCTGCTGCATCCAGTTTCGCACAACACCTGCCCCTTTTTACCCAATATCGGGAAAACCTAAGCATCATTAATCCAGGCGCCATCAATCACGATTACATGCTCTATGAGCATTCGCTATCTTTTGGTGTTTCCTATCGAACTCAATGGACGGATGTCGAAAATTCACCAGAAACCCAAGTCTTGCGTGGCGATTATATCTTTGCAGATAATGGAGCCGTGGGCTTGATTGCTGGAGGATATATTCTCAATGATCAAACGGGGCCTACGGGTATGACTGGCGTGTATGGTCGCGTTGGTGGTATCTTGACTGATGATCCCTACTATGGTGGTTTATCTTTGGGTTTGAGTTTTGGCTTGGTTCAGTATCGCGTGAATGGGTCGGAAATTCGACTCCGTGAATTGAACGATGTGCTTTTGGGGAATGACGATTCGCAACTATTCCCCGATGTAGGTTTTGGGGTATATTATTATAAATTAATTTCTGGTGGCATCCTGGACGATAGCCGCGTATATGGTGGTATTTCAGTACCACAAGTTTTTGGTTTAGACCTCGAATTTGAAAATGACGCAGGTCAATATAAACTGGGACGCGTTCAACACTTTTACGGGCTTTTAGGCTTGTATAAATACTTTCGAGACGACAGTTTTATCGAACCTTCCGTGTGGATAAAATACGTTCCCAATGCACCCGTTAATGTCGACTTTAACCTTCGTTACCAATTTCCAGGTAGCTTTTGGTTGGGTACTGGGCTTTCCACTGCGGGAAATGCGCATTTGGAAGCGGGCTTTTTGCTAGGCGAAAATCTGGGTTTTGACAATAATTTCCGCATAGGCTATGGCTTGGATTATTCCTTCCAATCTTTTGGACCCACTGTTGGCAGTACACATGAGATCAATTTATCTTACACCATTGGACAATAGAAAGAACTCCCTACATAACTGATCATTTCGATACTTGATTAAACACATAACCAATCCCAAAAAGAACAACTCAACATGCGCCAAAGATTCGCATTTTTGATGAGCCTGATGCTCTGCCTGCTAGGTCAGGCCAATGCTCAGGTAACGATAGAAGCTGACAGAGCAACAGTAGTTCCCAATCAGGCTTTCTGTCTCGATATTTTGGTAGAAGATTTCACAGCAATTACCAACTTCCAGTTTTCGGTCACCTGGGATCCCAACATCATTCGATTGGATTCCCTAGACAATCCCAACCTCGATCCCTGGAATGATCGCTTATTTACCAACCCTAACCTCGCTCCTGGTGGCGCTGTTCCCATTATATGGATCGATCCCTTGAGTATTGAAGGGGTGACGGTAGAGGATGGTGGTCACATTTTCCAAATGTGCTTTACAGCCATTGGTGCGCCTGGGCAAATGTCTGATGTGGAATTTGCCAATTTACCACTCAATATGGAGATTGCAGATGTCAACTCTTCAGGATCAAATATTGGGGTCAACCCGATCGCTGGAAAAGTCAACATCGTGGCACCTTATGGTTTTTCCAATACACAAATTACCGATGAAAGTTGTGCTGCCCTTTCTTCAGGAGCGATCAATATTTCTCCTTTTGGTGCTGCTCCTCCCTATACCTACCAGTGGGAAGGCCCTAGTAGCTTTAGTGCCAATACGGAAGATATCAGTGGTTTGGAGCAAGGCACCTATTCGCTGACCATCAGCGATGCCTCACAACCTCCTTTGGTACAGGTAGAAACCTTTACCGTCAATGGAAATTTTGATGCGCCCATCGCTGATGCTGGTGATGATGCTCGCCTGGATTGCAATACAGATTTTATTACCCTCAATGGGCAAAGTTCTTCTATGGGACCTGGTATTACCTATCAGTGGCAAAGTGTACAAGGAAATATCCTTAGTGGCGAGACGACGCTGATGCCTACCGTTAATGCTGGCGGGACTTATATCTTGGTCGTAACAGATGATAACAATGGATGCTCTTCTGAATCTTTTGTTGAAGTAATGATGGATACGCTATCGCCAATAGCAGAGGCACTAGCACCCAATATGCTGGACTGTGCCAATGACGAGATCAATCTGAGCATTGGAAATTCAGCAACAGGAGCTGATATCAGCTACACCTGGACGACCCTTAATGGCAATATCGTGAGTGGAGCCAATAATGCCGATCCATTGATCGACGAGCCTGGTTTGTATTTTCTGGAAGTCAGCAATAGCAGCAATGGTTGTATGGCTACTGCCAATGTTACGGTAGAAACAGATACCCTTGCTCCAACGGCTGTGGCCAATGCCAGTGGCCAAATCGACTGTGATAACGAGGAAATCACCCTGGATGGAAGTGGTTCTTCAGATGGAGATGATTTTAGCTATCAATGGACGACCAGTGATGGTAATATCGTTTCTGGGGCCAATAGCCTCAGTCCGCTTATCGACAAGGGCGGTACCTATCAATTGGAGGTAACTAATGTACAAAACTCCTGTGTCAGTACGGTAGCTGTAAATGTTGGGGAAGATCGCGAGTTGCCTACTGCTGTAAGCAGCCCAGATACGACATTGACTTGTTTAGAACGAGAAATTTTCCTTAGTGCCAATGGCTCATCCGCTGGAGCAGATATTACTTATACCTGGCTGACAGAAGATGGAAACATTCTTTCTGGTGAAGATGATGTCATGCCTTTAATCGATGCCAGTGGTAATTATCAGCTGGTGGTAACTGATTTGAGTAATGGTTGCACGGCCTCAGCTAGTGTCAATGTTGGCAATGCCCTGCCACAAGATGCAGATGCAGGTGGTGATATTTCTGTATGTGATGGCGAGGCCCAACTCATCGGGAATATCGATACGGACCTCACTGGTGTTTGGACGACGAGTTCGGCCGCAATTATCGACGAGGTGGATGAAAATATGACCATGGCTTTTGATTTAGAGGATGGCAATAATGTATTTGTATGGACTCTATCGACTCCAGGTTGCCCAGATTATGATAGTGATACCATCGTAATCACTTTAGAAACACTGCCTATTGCCAATGAGGATGTATTGGAGTTACCTTTTGGCGCTACCAATTTTCCATTGGATTTAACGGCTAATGATGGTATTCTAAGTGTAAGCGATTATACTATTAATGTGCTTTCACAACCCAGTGGTGGAACAGTAGAAAGTGTAGGCAATGGCGCCGTTCTGTTTAGTTCTGACGCTGGTTTTCTGGGCGGATCACTCCTTTTTGACTATGAATTGTGTAATGCCGTGTGTATTGACTTCTGTGATACGGCTCAAGTCAGGCTCAATGTAAGAGAAAATATAGATACTACCCTCCAGGTAGCCAATGCCATTACTCCCAATGACGATGGGGTGAATGACTTCTTCATTATTCCAGAAATTTTGGAAGACCCTGAGGAATATCCCAATAGTACGCTGACCGTGTTTAATCGTTGGGGCGACATCGTTTTCAAAGAGTCGCCTTATCTCAATAATTGGTCGGGGCAGTCTGAAAATGGGGGAGACTTACCAGAAGGAACTTATTACTACATCGTTCAGCTTAAGATTGGAGAGGCAACGATTTATCGGGGAGATGTGACGATATTGCGATAGGGTATTCCACCCAGAGAAGGGGAAAATAGCTGTCGTAAGATGACTGTAATGCGATAGATATAGATTATGGTAGATAAAAAGTTTGCTTTTATCTAAAATTCTCGTTATTTATAGATTAATATCGTTATATGACCTCGTAAGATTACGATTTCACGTTTAGAAAATTACATTTCGGAACGATTATGGTCGGTCTTTCATATTGAATGGACCTATCAAGGATTTGGGTGGAGTTTAATTCCATCACGAAGATCCCTCTAGTTTGCATTTTATTTGTTAAATCATATTTTTGCCGGTGTCGGATTTGCTCTGCAAGTCTGACACCAGTTTTTTTTGTAGAAAGGGGGACTAAACTTTAGTATTGAAAAAGAAAAAAGAAAGCTACTAGACGACCTGCTTAATAGGAGGGATTTGGCTAAAAAATAATTAACATTTTTTTTAATATAAAAAATACCATCTTTGGGGTATAGGAAGCTTAGTCGCTTGATGTATATTTGCAATGTAAGAAACAAGAACGTATCCCGTTAACCGAAAAAATTATCCCATGAAGTATTCTACAATCCTTATCCAGGCAATTCTGTCTGTTGTATGTATACCATCATTTAAGACTGTCAATGTTCTACCTACGCGATCATTCGTAGGCTAGTTATATATACGCTGAAGCACTATCAGACTTTTAGGTTTTTATTCTTGTGTTTAGTTAATTCGTATCGGCCCAGAGCGGCTGAAACCCGTTGAAACTACAACATACCCATGAACAGATTTGAAACAAAACATATCAACGACAAGTGCAATAAGTCTTTTATCGCCTGCTCTATTCAGAGCGATAAATACACGATATCCTCACAGGTGAAAACCTGGTCTGATAAAGACACAACCTTTAGCTTTTTTCCAGTAACAGTTAGCAGCCCGGCGACCAGTCGTTTATCCATGTTGTTCGAAAGTAATCCCGTGACAACAAGATACTGTAATCACCTTCATCTGATTACCCTCGCCTATTCTACATCTAATACCAGTACCATAGTTGCCTCTGCCAGTGGTATCTATCCCAAGGATGCCCTAACTGTTACTTTTTTGAATTATCCCTTTGTTGATGATCCTCGTTTTGATCATCACAAATGCAAGAATATAGTTTAGAGATTCTTATAGATCAGTTTTATTAGGAATGGACCCTCGCTACAAAGGTAGAGAGGGTTTACCTTTTTTTAGTACTATCGCTTATTAATACCTGTAGCGAAGTCCCAAATTAAAAGTTTGTGGCCGAGCATCGCCAAAGATGCGTTCCACTGGAAGGTAGTAGGTGTAGAGCAATTCTATTTCAAAATTGGGATGAAGCAAATATTTGGTCCCTGCGCCATACTCCACAGGCACTGTTGTCATACCGTAAACCGTCCATTTTTCAGTGAGAAAATAGCTGTAGAAAAACTTGAGGAAAGGATTAATTTTGAATTGGGGGCGTACTGGCGTCCAAAAACTCAACTCTGTAAACAACTGCGATCTTGTACCAATCAGCTTGTCGATAAAAAATTGGGTAAAGGAGATAACCTGGCCATCCAGATCGTTTTGAATGGGAATAAACAGCGTTTGCTGTAAACTGACGCGCGGGAATTTTTTAAAGGGTTGTATCTTTATTTTTGGGCCGATATGGGCCAGTCCCACATTACCTGTCGTTTCCATTTGATTTCCCATTTGATCCTGCAAGGTATCTCGATAGGATTCTGAGCCACTTCTAAAACAAATAGAACCATCCCCTAGATTGCGTTGGTGATTATCACAGGGAAAAGTTTGCAATTCGCGAAAAGTCTGAAAACGCAAGGCCCTAAATGGCGAGCTATTGTCAAAATCATTGAGTACAGTGGAGCGAACGATAAAGTCAAAGCCCCAATTCGTTCGGCCGTCATAACCGCCAAGGTATTGGATAAAACTGGAAAAATAGGTGTCTCGGCTATTGGGACGTTGAAAGCCGTCAAAGCGCTTCTCCGTATATAGCGAATTAAAAATCTTTACTTCGTGCTGGTCGGGGCGAAGCAGTTGAGTGGCTAGCAGGGATTGGATATTGGCAAATTCAGCCTGTTGTTTTTTATCATTGAGCTGCCAATCATAGCTTTCGTAAGTGATCTTATAGTCTGCAGGCAAGGGCTCATTGCGATATAAGTTGATAAAATCCCTAATTCCTCCAGCATCTTCAAAATCTGTCCAATACCATTGAAACAATTCTGAAAGCCCAATCCGCTTTTTGCTATCTTTTATTTGAAGAAAATTGGGATCATTAAGGGCAAGTCGCGTTCTTTGATCCAATTGTTCTTCCAATTGGTCAGGGCGATAGGCTTTATTAGCCAGTGGTGGGCAGCCTTTAGCCGCACAAACCAAGACAAAATGTAGTCGAGCATCTCGATAAATCTTTAGCAGTTTTTCCTTTTCCAGGTCGTTCAAAGTCATCTCTACACCTGCTACGCGAAACTTATTTCGATCAAAAAAACCAGTGACGAGCTGTGGGGAAGAGATAGGGTAGTTTTGCAATACCTGATGGATGACCAGTAAATTATAGGCATTGATCCAAAAGGCTTTTTGCTCGATAGGGGTATAATTGGCAATGGGAAAGGAGGCGATTTGCTCGATGAGTGGAGATAGGCTTTGGGGCTGTTCTTTGATGGCACTATAATCTACCATCCCCTCTTCAACGTACAAATTTAGAAACACATCCACTTCATTCAACCATAAATCAAGTGATTGGGCGGGGAGCAGGGTGCTTAGGCAAAGCAAAAAACTGAAGTATAAGTAGCTGGCTTTTCCCATATCTCTTCTTTGAATCAATCAAGGTGTTTTCAACAAAAGGATAAACGGCAACCTAAGGTAATAGATTTAACCAATGCTTAAAATGCCATCTAAATGTCCTGAGGGCAGCAATGTACCAGAATAAGCTATCGCAAAATAGTCAGATCTCCCTTAAAAATTAGGCCCGCATTGAGATCGAGTCGCAACACAAAGTAATAGGTGCCCTCTGGAAGCGCCTGGCCAGTATCGCTAAAGCCATTCCAGTTATTAAGGTATTGTCGATTGCGATAAACCACATCTCCCCAGCGATTAAAAATCGTCAGATCAGCATCTGGATATAGGTCAGGGCGATCTTCCAGTATCGGCACGATGAAGTAATCATTGACCCCATCGTCATTGGGGGTAATGGCATTGGGTAGTGCTTCGGTGATGGGTTCTGTATCTTGTACATTGGGTAGGCGTATGCTGACCCTGGCTGTATCGCATAGGTCTGGGCAAAGGGCATTGCATAAGCGATAGGTGAAAAAGTCCGCTTCACTGACCAAACTCTGCGGTGTATATTGGTATTCCCCCTCGTCAATTAGTTGGAGGCTACCTTGCTGTGGCAGGGTCAGGAGTTCTAATTCCCAATCACTGGCCAGTTCAGGTTCATCATTATCCAATAGCTGGACAAGGGTATTGATTGGCTGATCGACCAAATCCCACTCGTCAGCAATGGCGATGGGAGCAGCCTCCACAAAGATATAAAGGCTATCGCTATCTATCGCTGCACAACGATCTGTCGAAAGTGTCCAAATCATTAGATTAAAACCAGGGGATAGACGGTTGACTAGCGCCTCTTCATCACTGCGATCATCAAAATCGACAGCTATGGGACTGGTCCATTGTCCTTGGGCATATCCATTGGGCATAGCAGACAAAGTGGCTTGATCTTCACAAATGACCTGATTTTCTCCAGCATCTGCATAACCAATGGCCGCAGCATCTTCTACAAATAAATTCAGATTGATCGTACTGTCGCAACCAAAGGCAGTCGCATTTTCAAAGGTATAACTGTAAGCACCAGCTTCATTTAGGCTTTGGCCATTAGCAAAGAGATAGCTTACTCCACCGCAAATGGTATCTTGAATACTCTCCTCAACAAGACTTCCAAATTGCAGATCGACCCAAATAATGGAATCGCAGTTGACACTATTGGCTCCCTCCAAAACAATGCTGCCAGTGGGATTATCTTCATCAAATAGCTGCCCAGCAATTTCCAGAGACTCCCCTGAGCAAAGCACATCCGTCCAGTTCAGCGTACTCGTTTGATTAAAACTCAGATTGACCACCACTGTGGAATCACAGCCATTCGCTGCCGCTCCACTCAAGACTTCAATCCCAGAGGCTTGATTTTCATCATACACCTGACCATTGACCACCACTTGCTCCCCATCACAAAGGCTAAGGGCCAAAACCGAATTGACTTCTTCCAAAAATTCCAGACTGACCTCGATCAAAGAATCGCAACCATTACTGGCTGCTCCCGCCAATCGAATCGTCCCGCTGGGCTGGTTTTCATCAAAGGACTCCCCATGCAAACTAAAAACTTCTCCTGCACAAAGTGTCTGCTCTAAATTGGCCATGGGCTGATCCAAAACGATGAGTTCAACATGAACGATGGAATCACAGCCATTCATTGCCGTATTGGAGAATTGCACCGTTCCCGTTGGGACATTTTCATTAAAAGTCTCTCCATTTAGGCTAAAACTGCTTCCAGGGCAAATCCTTGGTTGTAAAAAGGATTCAGGGACCATCATAAAGCTCAAATCTACCTGCACCAAAGAATCACAACCTTGGCTACTGGCACCTATCAAACGCACCGCTCCTGAAGGGAAGTTTTGATCAAAGGTCTGACCGCCAAGATTAATACTTTCCCCTGGGCATAGATCGAGCAGAAGCGCACCATTGGCCTCCTCGTAGTAAGTCAAATCAACTAAAATAATGGAGTCACAGCCATTGGCCGCCGCAGCGGGTAGTCCAATAGTGCCTGTTGGTTGGTCTTCGTCAAAGCGGCTGCCTTGTATGTCGATGAATTCGCCTGGGCAAAGGGTAGGGTTAATGCTTAGTTCTGCAATAGTTTGGTATTCCAACTGTACCTGTATAATGGAGTCACAACCATTGCTGGCCATTTGAGCCAGGGTGATAGAACCTTGTGGATTTTCTTCGTCAAAAGTTTGTCCGTGTAAGCTCAAATACTCGCCAGTACAGAGCAAGAGGGACAGCCCCGCCGTTTGTGCCTGAATAAATTGCACCTCAACTTGTAGGATGGAATCACAGCCATTGGTCGCCGCATTGGCCAATATGATCTGACCATTGGGATGATTGCTGTCAAAAGTTTGTCCATGGAGTTCGACCGATTCACCAGGGCAGACAAAAGGAAAGACCATCGCTTCTACAGGTGACCAAAAATTCAAATCTACCTGTACCACTGAATCGCATCCACTCACTGAGCCATTGGCCAAGGTAACGCTACCACTGGGATGAGCTTCATCAAAAACTTGCCCCCCTAAACTAAAACTGCCACCTGGACAAAGGCTAGGATTAAGAAAACCCAAAGCCACATCCCCAATCTGTACATTCACCTCTACAATGGAATCACAGCCATTGGCTGCCGCATTGGGCAAGACAACCGTCCCCGTCAGTTGGTTACTATCAAAGACTTGCCCACCAAGCATAAACTCTCCCCCCTGGCAGATGCTTGGGCTAATACTCGCCGTCACTGCCTCCGCTATTTGAAGATTGACCTGAACGATAGAGTCACAACCAGAACTGGCAGCACCCGCCAATACCACTGACCCATTGGGCTGATTCGCATCAAAAACCTGTCCTGCCAGACTAAAAGATTCCCCTTCACAAAGCCTTGGTGTGATCATTCCAAAGACCTCATCTGCTATCTGTAAACTCACCAAAACAATAGAATCGCAACCTGCTGCTGAAGCATTGGCTAAGATGACAAGGCCATTGGGATGACTGCTATCAAAAACTTGCCCATCCAATACATATTGTCCTCCTGCACAAATGCTTGGACTAATCTCAGCAATAGCTTGGGGAATAAATTGGAGATCGACATAAACCGTAGAGTCACAGCCACCAACTGCTGTCAAATTCAAAGTGCCACTGGGTTGATTGGCATCAAAAGTTTGCCCCTGGATGGTCAGGCTTTCCCCTGGACAAAGGCTTGGGGATAAATTGACTTCGATCTCATCGTCGATTTGTAAGCTTATCTCTACAATAGAATCACAGCCATTGGTCGCTGCATTGGCTAAAACGACTGTACCATTGGGCTGGCTGGCATCAAAGACCTGCCCTTCTAAAATATAGCTACCCCCCGCACATATGCCTGGGGACAGGCTAGCTGTAGGAGCACTTAATATTTGCAGGTTGATCTGTAAGGTGGAATCACAACCATTGGCGGCTGCGCCATTGAGTATGATGGTACCTGTAGGCTGGTTGGCATCAAAGGTTTGACCTTGTAAGCTGTAGCTCTCTCCTTCGCATACAAAAGGAGAAATATTGGCGACCGCTTCTTCCATGAAATTGACGGCTACCTGGACGATGGAATCACAGTCATTAGCAGCTGCGCCATCGAGTACGACCGTACCTGTAGGCTGATTGACATCAAAGATTTGACCTTGTAAACTATAGCTTTCTCCTGTGCATAAAGCTGGTGAAACATTGGCTATCGCCTCTTCCAAAAAATTGACTTCCACTTGAATGGTCGAATCACAACCTTGCGAGGAAGCATTGGGCAGGACCACAGTTCCCATTGGCTGGTTGACATCAAAAGTTTGGCCATGCAATATAAATTGCTCTCCTGGGCAAAGGCTTGGAGCCATCATCGCTGCTGGCTCTTCAAAGACTTGTAGTTCGACATGAACAATGGAATCACAGCCATTCGCTGCCGCTGCATTTAAAGTAATACTGCCTGTCGGCCTATTGATATCAAAAACCTGCCCTTCCAGTGTATAAGTCTCCAGACCACAAACCCTAGGCTGAATAGTCGATTCTGGAATATCTAGAAACTGTAACTGAACTTCGACAATAGAGTCGCATCCATTGGCGGCTGCATTGGTCATCAGCTCCGTTCCATTGAGCTGATTGGCATCATAAGTCTGACCATTGACGACCAATACTTCGCCAGGACAGAGGTCAGCAACTAGATTATTGGTCACCGCACCAGTAAATTGGAGTTGGACATCAATAATCGAATCACAGCCATATTGATCTTGCCCCGCAAGCAGATGAGTGCCTGTCGCTTGATTTTCATCATACCATTGGTTGTGAATAAATACTTGTTCTCCTTCACAAAGCACATCGTCTACTATATTGGTAGAAGTTCCGCAAAAGACGCTAAGCGTTGTTGCTCGGCTGTACAAGGTCAATAAATTGGCATCTGGATTGGTCACCTGACAATGATAAACGCCTGCATCCGTCCAATCGATGGCATCAAAAACCAAGGTATTACTATTGGATACGGGCCCATAAGGCAGCCCGTTTTTATACCATTGGTATTGATTATTGCTTACTCCACGATCAATACCTAGATCAATTTCATAATAAGTACCTGTCGGGACATTGACGGTGGATTGTACAAAAAAGGAATCTTGTGGAACATAGCGCCCGTTGAGAGCAAAGGTGTTATTGGGTAAAATATCATCAAAAGTAAAGGCATTGCGATAAATGGTGAAGCGATTCCATTGGATGTTTAGGCCAGAGAGGTCGGGTAGGCTATCAAAATGATTATTGAAAATATCGAGGGCTTGAAGGTTACTGAAATTAGTAAAGCCTTGTGGGATGGGACCGCTGAGTTGGTTATTATCCAGAAAGATGGTTTCCAGCTTGACCAATCGGCCCATAGAGTCGGGAAGTACTCCTGTAAATTCATTATCGTCCAAAAAGACAATGGTCAGATTACTCAAGCGACCTATTTCCATAGGAATGCTGCCAGAGAGTGAATTATTGTCCAATTGCAAATAGCGCATGCGGCTAAAGCTGCCTATTTCACCAGGTAGTTGGCCACTTAGCCAGTTAATCTGGATGCAGAGGGTTATGTACAGGAGCTTCATCTAAATAATAACTGGC